>CALLBC010000001.1 GCA_938001965.1 uncultured Bdellovibrionales bacterium
TTAATAAATCCTGAGTCTAATTCTGATAATATTTTCAGCTTTTGTGCCTTGCTGAAGTACTTTCTTTTCTTAAATTGAACAGATTCCATCTGATCCACCTCCTTAATTGGAGGTGTCTAAAGGAAATGGGGGTCAGGAACATATTACTTTATTTTTAGTCTTATCCATAGCCTTAAAACTCCCATTATTTTCATTTATGTTAGAACTTACTCCATAATCAACCTATAATAGAAACTGTTAGGAAGGCAGAAAAGTACTTTGATGTAATTAAATATTTATTAATAATTTACTATACTTAGGGATTCTACGATTAGAGAGACAGAGAAGCATCAATAATTTTTACTAAGCTTTTGTAATTACTAATAAATCAAGTAGTATCAACAACTTAACCCCTGGTTAACTTAGAGCATATTGGAATACTTTGGTCTTATTTAAGCTATATTCTTTACCTTTGTTAGTTTATCAAACAAGTTCTTAGCTAGGAATGTACATTTTTTTACGATCTCTTGATTAAGGACTACATTATCGTTTTCTCTATATAACAGCTTTAATTTATTTTAAGTTATCTTCAATTTCTATTGTTTCAAATACTTTGATAAATATTTTTTCATCCAATTTGATTTTCATTTTATTTTTACCATAATTAATCCATTCATCAATATCATCTGAATTAGAAGTTCGAAGAAAGCTTGGTAATAAAAATGTTCTGCTTATTTCATTATACATGTAAATACCTTGATTTTTTACTACAATACGATTCTCAGGCAAATCTGAATAATTATATAAAAATGTTAAAAGAAATTTATTGATGCTTTTTACCGGGCAATTCTGAATAACTTGTTTGGCTGCAACACTTATAGTTCGCCCTAAACACTCTTGCCTCTGAGATCCATTACAGGATAAAATATTATTATCATAACCATAGGCCGTTATGAATACATCATAAGATAAGCAGTCATTTAAAGAGTCTAAATTAACAGAATTACTCTTAAGTAGATTTGCAGTTATATTTTTTATTCTATTTATTTGGTTTGAATTAAATTTATTCATTTGTACTAACTAAGTATGCAACTTCTTTTACTATTGTACCAAATATTTCTTCATTTTTACTTGATATCACACTCCCTCCAATTCGTTCATAAAATGTACGATGTGGATTATTTTCTAATACCCAGATAAGAATATTTTTAGTCCCGACTTCCTTGATTAGCCTCTTATATAATTGATAACCAATTCTTTGCTTGTGATAATTTTTTAATAAATACAGAGCGAATATTTCAATATCCGCAGAATCAACGAGATCTCTAGGCCTTCCTGCAGATAAAAAACCTATAATGCTGTCATTTATTGTGGCCAAAAATAAGAAATCTTTATTTTTGATAATAATTTCTTCCCACATTTTTTCCCTTTGATTAACATTAATTTTACTTAAAACCTCATCAGGAATATGCCCTGAATAGGTCTCAATCCATGAATCGACATGTACTTTAGCCACACTCTTTGCATCTTCTGGTTTAGCTTTCCTAATTATAATTTTTTTATTCATTACTTGCACCACAGTAATTACACTCAACGTCTTTATTTATCTTTGTAATACGGTTTTGACTATATGATTGGCTCCAATCAATTCTTAATAATTTATCTTTTGTTCTTGGCTCGGAAAAATCACTTAAAAAAGAAATTGCCTCCCAAGAAGCAAGGGAACATAAAGACGAAATTGTTGGTGCAAAAACTCTTTTTTGAATCATTGGATTTCTTTTATTTATATCTACACCTAAAAGAGAATTTAATTGCTTACATGTACAGAAATAACAAGGTGACTCATTTGGTATATGTAAAGGTCCAACAGCATTACCTCCAAGAGTTAACATCGGAACTCTCTTAACCATACATGCTTTAGCTACAATTCCGCCTATATATTCATGTGCTTCTTCCACAGGCCTATAACCAAATGGAT
Organism: uncultured Bdellovibrionales bacterium; assembly: GCA_938001965.1. Taxonomy (GTDB): domain Bacteria; phylum Bdellovibrionota; class Bdellovibrionia; order Bdellovibrionales; family UBA1609; genus JAHDIR01. The sequence continues at coordinate 1,958 of CALLBC010000001.1, forward strand.
TAAAAACTAAATCACACTTTTCTATGTATGGATATAATTCTTCTGGCGAAGTAACTTTTAAATTTACCCCCTCAAAGGTAGTACCTGATTGAGAGTATTGATTACAAAAATTTTCAGCTATTTCTGATTTTATTTTTCCAACGTCTGAGGGACTATAAGTTATTTGCCTATCTAGGTTAGATACTTCAATTACATCAAAATCAATACCTATAATTGATTTTACACCAGTTTTAGCCATCAACACTGACAACCAAGAGCCATAACCACCTAAACCGACAATAAGAACTGTCGACTGCTGGAGCTGCTTATGTATTAATTCCCCACTATTAGATTCCCCTTCGTAAGTATTAAAAAACCTTATTTGTCTATCATAAGGTCTGTCCTCAGCATTGATATAAGAGCTTGGACTAATATCACTTTTAATTATGGCTCCAACACTTTTTAGTTTATCAAAAATTAACTTTGCCTGGACTTGAGATATTTTAAGCTTATCACATTTATTCAAATACTGTTCTATGCTCAATCCATTTCTCAAAAAGTCTAATAACAAATTAATAGAATTCTTATTAATCTCACTAATCACAAGACTAGACTCACCTATATGAGAACTCAAAACTACCTTTTCTTCTTTAGAGCTCCATTCCCATGAAGCTTGTAATCTCCAAATCATTTTTTAAATCCTAAGGCACATGAATAAATTGGCCAGTTATATTTATTTTCAGTATCTATCAATATGTTTTTAACATCAGTGTCACTTAATGCAGGGGATGGTACTCCGAAGATATTATACAAGTTAAATCCATTAATTAGTCTTTGCATTAACATCCCTGACTCAACAAAAACTCTTCTTAAACAAGCAGTTTCATGAATATCATCCATCGCCACTTTAAAGTCACAAGTTATAAATACTGTTAATGCCGAGGTCATTGAAGCTGGCATGCCAGCAATTAAATTACAAACACTTTTCCTATTGTAATCATTAAAATCTAACTTAGTAATACTTAATTTTTTGAAGTTTACTTTATATACCCCATTTTCTAGACCCTCTGTATTAAAAGAAAAAAAATAAATTTCAAAATACTCTAGCTTAGCAACAAAAGGCCTGCAAACCTCAATCATAGTATCAATCGACTCTTTTGGAATCTTATCATTTGAAAAATGTCTTACTGATTTTCTTTTGTTAATTTGGTCTACTGTATTTTCTGTTTTTGGAAATATGACATTCTCTTCTCCAAAATATAAATCTCTAAATACGACATTTTCTCCCTTTGCTTCAGCCCTTTTGCTCGCAAGATAATCAAATGACTTTATCCAACCTTTTTTTGCCCAATCTTGTCTTAATCTAATATAATTATTCTTCTTAAGGTTATGGCTTACCTTAACCCATTTACTTAACATTAAGTTATATCTAAACCTATCATCAGTCAGTACATCAAACCACTTCACAATTTTCCCCTTTTGGTATCTTAAATCCTAAAGCACCAACAAAACTTTCAGATATACCATCTATATTAAGAATTTCTTCAAAATAATGTAGACCAGAGAATGTTATGTCTGTAGTACATCCAATTTTTGACAGTAGCATGCGATTCAACTCAATCAAATGACCAGCATCCATATGCACAGAACGAAATGTTCTAGGCTCTCTATAGCGAAACATATTTCTTGCATATACAGCAGTAAATATAAGAATTCCATCAAATGTATTTTTAAATTTATTTTCAGCACCCTTAGAAATACATCTCAACTCAGGCTCAGATATATTAATATGATATGTACCAGACACTACACCCTCAATATTATGTGATAGTAAATAGGTCTCTATTGGATGCCTCGACCCCCCTGATGGTACATTTCTCCTAATTAATGGGTTTCCCTTCCAATATATTTTTTTCTCTCTAGTTTGACAATTAGCTAGTGACAAAGTTTTTAAGAAACAGCTTTTATTTTTAATTATTTTAATATCTTTATGCTTGGGAAGATCAATAACACTAAGAGGATCTTTAATTTTTTTTGTTCTATGAATGTCCGGCTCTTGTTCCCCCCACTTTATCATACTCTCAGATTGAATTTTATACCCCGCACCACCTGGAGAGTAGTCTAGAAACTTTAAATCATTTGTTGATTTAAAGTATTCGTAATCACTTTCCCAATTAGTATTTTTTAATACAATTTTATTTTCTTTAGAAGGCTTTTTTTTAACTAGTATCTTTAATTCACAAAGCTTACCAATAATACTAAGCGCGGACTCTTTACCAATGGTTTTAACCCAATAACTAACATTACAATCTTCTACAATACTTTTAGTTAAAATATCGAAGCCAATTTTGTTAATCTTCAAAGCTTCATTAGCTTTAGGGAACTCAACTAGGCAGCCCATATTAGAGCCTAATACCCTAATAACTATATTTTGATTTAGAAAAAGGGTATTAGGTAAATTCACAGTAATTACTCCTTAGTTGTCAGACTGTAACATCGGCGAAACTGAATGATGAACTTCTTCAACTTCTAATTTATAATCTACTTGAATTTGATTATCTCCAGCTCCAGAAATTCCCTCTAAAATAGAGATTGTCTGTGGCGTTAACTTTTCATAGTTATTTATAACATATTTTCTGATTTCATTTGCATCTGATATATTATTTATAACAGGCAGGTCAGAAAGTAAGCTTTCTTGTGCTTGAACTTCATTAAAAGACAATGCAACTGTAGATGTTGCTAGAATACTAGCAGTTGTAGCAATCTTCATAATTATATTTGATTGATTTTTTTTCATATTTTATTCTCCTTTTTTTGTTAAAATATATTTTTTTTAAATTCTAAAGTTTTATTACACAAATAAATTTTATTTTTTTCTTTATAAAAAAATTTTTACAAAACGTCCTTAGGTCAGATATGATATGCTCGTCCTAGTGTCCTACATTTCAAACATGAAACAAATACAGCATTGCTAATTTCGCGTAAGCAAAGAGACCATAATTATTTTTTTCGCTAAATTCTCCAGGTTACAGCTTTATTAATATAAACACTTGTAGCTAAATTCGTGCCAACAAACTAACCTAGAATGTACATTTTTAAATTATGTCGAGTTAGCTTATAGATATACCTAAGCTTTACAAAATGATAACTTTAATACACCTTAAGCCTATAGTTTTATTAAGCTATTTAAATATTACTAAAAAACATTTAAGAGCTAATAGTTTTGTTTCTTTTGTAAAATCAACATTTCATGGCAGAATTTGTTACTCTTAAGTGCCAATAATTAAGTTTAAAAGTCTTTCGATAAAGACTTAATCCTATTAATGAGATGATCACATTGTCATCTTTGCGAACAATTTAAATACTAACTGTACTCTATATTAGAGCTAAGCTTATTCAGCTCCGCCATTGGAGTCGAAATAGACTTGATATTAGGTACTTCATGATTAAACCATTTATTATTTGTTAGTTTATTTAACAAACGAGCCACTTACAAAAATGTACGTTTTTTACGACTTCTCAATACCACTAAGCTAAGTTTATTAAACCCCAATCTCTTTGGCATAACGAATAATCTTACCTAAGGCCATATATATTGTGGGATGTAAATCATCTGGTTATTTGTATTTTTTTTTAAAGTGGTTAAATCAAAAACTAAAACATCCTCTGTAGCAAATAAAATAGCTATTTCAACGTTAAGGGCTCGGGATATTTTTTTTAGCGTAGAAATAGATGGGTCTTTGAGGTCACTTTCTATTTGAGCGATAGTAGATTGGCTAACCCCTGATTACTTTGCAAGCTCACTTTGAGATAACTCACGACTTCCGCGTAAGTACTTTAACCTTTCAGGCAGTGAGTACTCTGAAATCTTGTTTTTAGTTTTATTTACTTTTTTAACACTTTTTTTCTTTTTCTTAGCCTACTGAAGACCTCACAAACGAAGGTGTTGAAATCTACAACAACTCTTTCGCTGAAGTAGCAGATGTAATAAAAATTAATGACTGTTAGATAGTTGTTAGTTTAAAGGAAGTAAAAAATTTAAATATAGGACTTAATTAGTAATTTTTGATGTTTGGCGGAGAGACAGAGTAAAGCTGGAGTACTTTGCTAAAATCTTGAAATTATTGATTAATTTAATATTAACAATAACTTAACCCTTGATTAGTTTGGAACGTTTTGGAGTATTTTTACCTTATTTAGGCTATATTCTTTATATTTGTTAGTTTGATCTAACAAAGTATGTAGTGGAGATATACGTTTTTTACGGCTTTCACATTTATCTTACCAAGTGGCTCTTGAATTGCAAATACTATGAATATGATTTTAAGAGCCTCTATATTACTTATACTTTTGATTTTAGTGTCAAACCCAACTTATGGTGCCCTTAATTGTAAACAGTTGTTCAAGGCCTTTACACGCTCGTCTCAACCTAAATCCAATGATAACATTAGTAAAGATACTGATACTTTTACTCATTACTCTTACAAAGGAAGCAATGGCCATACCTGGACAGAAGCTAGAATTAAAGTCCATCAAAAAATATTAGATAGAGTAACAAAGGATGTTGATAAAGCCAGTAAAGTTATTGAAGCTTCCCCATACTATACATCAAACCCGAATCAACCTGTTTTAATATTAACACGTGGTAATTCAGGATCTGGTAAAACATATGCTTTAAAAAATGGAAAAAATGAACTGCTAGATAGCTTATCTCTAAAAAGTATTGCTCTTAATCACGAATTAGGAATGATCAATCCGGACCCAATTAAATCAATTATACAAAATGAAATTCATAATGGAGAGCTAACAAGTAATCAAGTTCATGAAGAAGGATCCTATTTAGCAAAAGTTGTAATTGCTAAATCATTAGAACATGGAAAATCTATAATTATTGATAAACGCTTCACAACAATGGATTCTCTTCGCCCAACAGTTGAAAAGGCAAAAGAGTTAGGCTACAAAACTGTACTTATTGATGTTGATGCCTCCATAGTTGACTCTAGCCACAGAATTACTGGTCGACCAGTTGGCGGAGAAAGCCCCAATGTTCCTTTTGTGGCTATCGAAAGTGGGTTTAAAGAATCCAGAGAAAATCGCCAAGAAATAGCAAACTCCAAACTTATTGATGAGTATATTTTATTAGCAGGAACTGAACTTATTGCTAAAAAAACAACGGGCAACGAAATCGGTATAGTTAATAAAAAAGCTTGGAAAACACTAACAAAAAATAGCGAAAGTGAAACACTCGCGGCTGAGGCTATGTATAAGTCTATATTAGACCATCTATCAAAAACAGTTCCAGAGCAGTTATTGATGCCGTTTATTACAAGCCAGAGAGGTAAAAACAGCTTAAGCCCTGAAAACATGGGTTTTCTGATGAGAATGAAAGACTTCCATTACGAAATGAAAAAAGACTCCGGTCAAGTTTATCATGAAAGATTCGCCAGTGCATTTAGAGAGTATTTACAATATAACTTCAAGGACATATCTATTGAACAAACTATTCAGCCTGAAACAGCTACTCGTATGGCCTCCATTGAAATTAAAATTAAAACTAAGTCAAAACAAGTAGCAGAAGATTTAATGAACTCAAAAGGCTGGGAGTTTGAAGTTCTAGAGTCTAATCCACAAAATTATGTTATTAAATTTGATACAAGAAAAAATTCATTAATCAGACCCGATGAAATATTAGAACATGATTATGATTTAAATAAATATCAATTTGGTTTAAGTAACTCAAAAAACCCAAGAAGCTACTCTTACGATTTTATTAAAAACTATAAAGAGCTTCAAATTGAAATTGACCCTATCAATACAATTAAAATTGATATTAGTGGCATGAAAATTAGGTTTTCTAATGAAAGTAACTTTATAAAATACAGGTATGGCTTTGAGGCCATTGAAGTCACTGCCAATTTATTTGCCGCCCAAGTAGAATTATATTTATCTAAGCAATCCAAAGATAGTAGCGAACAGCATTTTAATAGTTTTAAAACTCACTTAAGAGATGCTGAGGAATTTTTGCGTATCATTGAGCTTGGTATTGAAAAACAACCTGGTATTACCCTCAAAACCAATAACTCTACTAAAGCAAATGAAATCAATAGCTGGGTTGCAAATATAAATGAAACTATAAAATTATTAAACAAGCCCAGTGATAACAATTAAATTTGCTTTTAACATTTTATTCTCTCAGGTAAAAAAATAATTCATGTGGGTTAACTTGTGGGTAGAGGTTATTGCTTAAATTAAAGTTAAATCATTACTAATACTTAGAGGTATGTTTGGCCGAGAAACAGAATTGCGCGGAGAGCACCCTGTAACTTATTAGAAAAGTAGAAAAGTGCTAGAAAAGTGCCAGTCCATGTTTCTTATTACAGCAAGTCATTTTCTATCAAGATTATCTTATTAGTATTCTGCTCTTTTTTTATTTTGCAATAAGAGTGTTCAATGCAATACCTAACTGCCCCTTTTATTTTTTCTTCGACCCGTGTATTTTGGCTCTTACTATATTTTAACTCTAATTTTTTCATATAAATATTCTTTTTTAGAAGTTAAGTTGCCATAAGCTGTAGAATTTATTATTAAAAAATTCGCATAATGCTTTTTGTAGCCCTCTTTCCATAAGTACCGGAAAAGAACACTGACTCTTTTTTTAAGCCTAGGACCATTACATCATCCTAGGCTATTTATTTTAAAGTATTAATTAAGATGCTTTTTGGTTTTGTATATAATTATCATTAGACCGCTCAACTACTGAAATTTTGGAATTGCTCTCACCTTCTTTAGATGCAACCTCCCAACCTTTTTTTAATTCATTTTTAAATCTCATCTGCCTAAAATTAAAGCCTACATACCAAGAACTAATAGGAATACCTATAACCGTGAACATAAAAACAAAGCAGCCAAATGCCTTCAACGGCATGCCACCAAATAAAAGTCTTAATGGCGCAAAAAAGAACCCAAGAACATCAAAGCCTTGAACCTCAATTGTTTTATGTTGTTTTGTAACTGAATTCGTCAGCTTTACTCGCCCCAAAAGGGCTAATGTTGTTTCATCCATTATTATCTCCTTATACATATGTTGTGCATACAACTACCAAAGTGACAGCCTTAACCAAACAATAATTATTTATACTTATCGGTGCCTTTTAAAATCTCTAAAGTTTTTCTTTTTAACAGGAATAGACGACTTAATTTGTTTTCTATACAAACAAAGGATTACAGCCGGAAATTAATAAAACCTTAATATTTATTAGCTTCTTGAACTTAAATTGAACAAAAATATATTATTAATTTTTACTAATTGTGGCAGTAGTTACATCTCCGTTTGCGGAAATATTAAAATCTAAACCATTTACTGCTGAAAACTCTCTAACAATTGGTAGCCCAAAACCAGACCCTCGCCCAGGTACATTAGTTCTCGGTGAAAACTTTAAACCTGTATTTTCAATTTCAATTTTATTTGTAAACACTGACACAGTTATAGAAGAATTTTTATTTGAAAATTTAATTGCATTTGAAATTAAGTTTCCAAGCACATTAATTTTAAATGATTCTTTGTTTACTGGAACCATAAATTTTTCTTGAACATTAACTTTAATTAATAACTTTTTATACTCAAGATACTCTTTGTGCTCAATTTGAATTAATTCAATCAAATTCTCAACATTTATAACGCCAAGATTAGATTTATTTTGCTGATCTAGTGCTGTAGAGTTTAAAAGAATATTTTTTATATTATATATATAACCAAACATAAAATCATAATCAGATGGAATTTTTTCATTTTCTTTTAAAAGCTCTAAGTTAGATGATAGTAAAGCAACATTTCTACTCACGTCGTGAGTTATTATTCTTAATAATTTTTCTTTCTGGGCATAATAACTAGATAATTTTTTATTATTATCGACTAATTTTTGAGATAATTTTTTATTTGCTAAATAGTAATAACCAAAAATACCTAAAGTTAATACAGGCCCAGTAAATAAATTTGTTAGACCAACATTAAACCATTGATCTGGATTAAGCTCATTCCATGAATAATTTAACTTATTAGCTAGGAACATACTTATCATAGAGATGCCGATTGATAAAAAGGTCCATAAGACCCCTCTTTTAAACCCAGTGAGCGGTATGCCAAACAGTGGTACGACACAAAAAAACATCATCGTTGGGTTAACTTGCATACCGGCATTAAAGTTTGCAGCTAAAATTGCAAAAACAGTTACAAATACAATAGAATTAAAAACTACAGCCTCATGTATATTTGTATATTTATACATAGTTAGAGCTATACTTATAAGTACTACTGCTGCTAAACAAATCATTGAATCAATTGGCAAGCCAATTGAAAAACAATATATCACCTGTATTATCCATAGATATAAACTAATAAACATAATTCCAATTTTTACTGAACTTCCATATTCACCCTCTCTAATGAACCCCTCAGTTATACGTATATGTATTTTTTTAAAAAAATTAAATATAGCTAGCAAAACAACACCCCCTTGCCTCTTATTGTCTTAATGCCAACATCTGCTGGAGATAGTTTTTTTCTAAAGTTAGAAAGAAGTGTGTTGAAATTATTATCAGTAAGAACATAACCTTCACCGTAAATCTTACTTATAATGTCTTCTCTTAATACTGGAATATCAGACTCTGATAACAAAACACTCAATTTATATTCAAAATCTGTTAAATCAAGACTCGCTAATGAATTTGGATATGTTACTTTTAAATTTTCTTTATTTATAACTAACCTTAACTCTCCATTTATACTGACTTTAATAAGTTTACTTTTATTAAGCTCTCTTTTTACTCTTTGTAAAATCTCAAAATTAGACATCAAGGTATTAACAATCTCTACACCATATATAGATAATGCTTTTTCAAATAACTTTTTATCTGGGGATGAAGTTTTAAACATAAATGGAATTTGCTTGGTTTCATTATTTTTTGAAAACTCATTAAATACTTCAAAGCCAGTAATCTCAGGCATAAAAATATCACAAAAGATCAGATCAATAAAAAATGGCTTAGTTAAAGACACATCAAATGCCTCCTTTATGTTACTAGCCGTACTGACCTCAAACTCATTACTGAACAAAGCTTTATAAGTTCTCATAAAGTCTGGATCATCATCTATTAGAAGAATACGTTTTTTCACACCTCAAGGAAACCATATTTGTTTAGTCATTTCAAGTGCTTTTGCCCCCCCCTACCGAAAGGTAAAATCAATTACCTTAAGAAAATAGACATTGCCCCGAATAGACCTTCATACAGATCTTGAGCCAAACTTGAGTCAAGTTTATCAAGAGACCAGCAGATAAATTTATTAACTCAGCTGCGAAATAATAAAACTGGAAGTAATTTCTTTAGACAAAAATTATTTCTTGCAGCCAAAAAATCAAGGAGGATTTTAAGAATGGACGTCGATAAAGTAGGAGCACAAAAGGAAAAGATAATGCTAAGCCATACACTACCTAGATTATTAAAAAATAAAGGTCTAACTTTTAAAAAGCTAGCGCAGCTATCTAACGTGTCATCTTCTACACTGTATGAATGGAAAAACGGGCGTGAACCACAAAACATTCACCACCTAAAGACAATATCAAATATTTTAAAAGTCAGCCTTCACTACTTACTTTATGGCAAGCAAGACCCTTACCAAATTAATATAGAAAAAATGAATAAAAATATAATTGAAGGTAATTACAATATAACTATAAAAAAAAATGGAGATTTATAATGAATAATTTAAGTAAAATAATCATAACTTTAAGTGCAATTACATTAACTGCTTGCGGAGGTAGCGGTAGCGATAGCTCCTCCAGTGTCTCAGGATCTGCAATGCCAAAGGCTAAACAGCTTAACTGCAGTGGCCAGGAGTGTGTTGATACCAACTCTGTATCTAGCTTTAGTAGTGCTGCAAACGCTTACACAGCAGTAAAAGATCGCTATGCCGGTGCACAGCAAAGCATCAATGTATTAAATAGTCTTGTTGACGAATTTAGCTATTTAGCTGCTCTTGAAGGAATAACTAAATGTTCTGACCTTCCAGACTCTTATACTATGAACTATGAGGGCTTTGGAACTTCCAATCAATTAATACTATCTTTAGGTGATAAGTCATTTGACTTAGGTGATGGGCCAGCCAGCATGGATCACAAAATTATTAGAACAATTGATGGTGTGGCTGATGCTGAGTTTCAATTTAAATGCGTAAGCTCAGGTGAAGCTTATATGTATGCAAGAATGGGTACCGACTCAACTTTTGGAATTGAAGAGGCTTATTATCACTATACTCCAACATCTAATACCGTTGAGTATATTTTTAAATCTAATACTTATTCTGATATGTTTAGATTTAAAGAAGATTCAATGGCTGGCAGCGTGCATTTTATGGATGTTAATACATTTGACGGAGTTTCTACCACAAAAACAGGCTTTAAAAATATATCATTAGCTGCCATGCCATTTGATATAGTGCTTGAAATAGCTAGAACTTATACAAACGGTATAAATCTAGATGACTTTGGTTTTGGAGTTGGCGCAAGCAATGTAAGAACCTGTGTGTATGCCCCACTATTATATAATACTTTAGAGACTGACCCCACTGGCGCTTCTAGTAATTGTGATGATAATGGAGCTATTGCCTTAGTTCCTTTATCAAACCCTTTAGTTGGAAATAATGCTGTTAAGGCCTGGGATGAAAACTTTTTAAGTGCAATTACTTTTGACTTAATCGATTAATTTACTGATTCATTTATTTGACCTAAAGAAGGAGAATGACTCTCCTTCTTTTTTAAACAAACCCAAGGATGGTTATGAGGAATTTTTTATATAAATACTTAATCGTAATTTACATAATTATGAACATTAGCTGCTCTCAATCTTCTGAAAATATTGAAAAACCTATTAACCAAAATGAACCAGTATTTCAAACAATAGGTGATCAAACAGCAATTGAAGAACAAGAGCTAAATTTTAATCTGTTAGCCTCAGACCCACTTAACTCTCAACTAGCATATAGTATCGATAACCCCCCTGCTGGAGCTACAATCAACACTACAACTGGGGAATTCAGCTGGACTCCGTCTTTAAATCAGTCAGGATCTTATAGCTTAGTTTTCAAAGCCATAGGGGCTAGCGGTATTGGCGCAATAACAGTAAAAATCCTAATTACCAACAAAGATAATAACTCTAGTCCACCACTAGATAACCTCCTTTCCATTAACAAAAAAAATTTTACTGAAGGTGAAGTCACTGACAAGCTTATCAAGCTATCAATTAACACCACAAAAAAAATTAGCTACATAGATGCCATTAATTTTAATAAAGCTTTTACAATTATTGATAATATGGATGGAAAGTTAATCGATACAAATTTATTAAACACTAGCTCAAGAATTAATTTTACCGATGTGACAACAGAAAATATTTTTTATACTGAACTTAAAGGCGCAGTAAAAGAGGCCGGAAATTATAACCTACAGTTCAATATTTATTATGACGATTTATCGATGGATTCAATAGTCAAAAGTATTGTAGTAAACCCTTCTCCTAAAGGTACTTTTAAGTACAACTTAATTAACACTTTAAAGGAGGACAATTCAACTTCAGTTACAAGGGCACAAATTTATGAACAGGTTTCAATGCTAAAATATACTTTTCAACCTGGCTTAATTCCGATTTTAAATAATTACACAGAAAAAGAAATACTTTGTAATGGATCCAATTTTTCTGATTTTTTAAATATGTTTGGCGATACAAATAGTCACAAGCATTGTTTATTGTCACATATTTCCTCAAGCGCAGAGACTGTATTTTACTTTAATAAAGCTGAGACTTCTTCAGGAACTGTGGGAGGACTAGCAATGGGCATCAGGAGGGGGGTTGTTATTTCAAAGCAAAGCTTTGATCATACTTTAGCCCATGAGCTTGGGCACAATTTTGGGCTTGCTCACACACATGACACCCAAGCAGGACATAACCTACATCACTCACAAAATAACAACGGGGTATACGACAATGGGTCTTTCAAAAGGTTGGTTTATTCACCAAATGAAGTTCTATTCTTACCCGAATACGGTGATGGTATTGCTGACACAGGCATTGATCCTTTTGGATCTAGATTTATATCGTCATTAAACGGTGGCGGCGGAGTATACTCTGCATTTAATGGTATTTATGAGAATAAACCTCATTTTATATTTGATAGTGTTCAAAACATTGCTAGCTATTTTACAGCTTCAAGCTATTCCTGTTACCAGGAATACGTAAGTGTAACTAGCTATACATTTAATTGTGCAGGATTCCCTAAAGGGTACTTTGATGATAACATACTTAATAATGTAATGAGTTATTGGTATAAAGTACAAGGTCAGGAGCATTTTACAGCAGGGCAATTAAATAAAATGATCAGCGTTATTGATAACTATCCAGAAATTAAATAATTTTAAACTGCATATGATTTAGTTTAGTAGATTCCCCCGGGCATGCCCTAACTATTACCCATAAGTTATCCAGATTGAAGAATTACCCAAGTTGCAGTAATATCTTGGAGTCTTTGCCAACCTCTCCAGATTGTTGTCATTCCTGGCTCACCATCTGATTTTCGTTTTAAAAAACCACCAAGTTGGGCTATCCAATGGATTGCTTCTCGAAGAGTTGGAGGCTTATCTGGTGGCTTGCTAACTTTTTTAATCCTACAGTAGAGCGCTTTCCACTCTTCTTTAGTTAATATAGTTTCGCAAGAATTAATTGGGTCGTGGCGATTAATATGCACCATTAAATAAATTCTCCACGAAATAACACTCATCAAACTAAGGTATTTGATTAAGCGATCAGCTGTTCCTAATCTACAATCCTCTACACGACAACCAGACTTTAAGACACGATGAAAGTTTTCAATACTCCAGCGATGACAGTACCAACCAACTTTTTCTATTGCATCTTCCAAGCTATTTACTGGTGTGTTTGTTAGTAGTCTCCAGTTAATAGGGGCTTCATTTTTTGGCGGCTGTTTTTCTGACAGCCAAATTACATTTGTTTTTACAGGGCGTAATATTTCACTTTGAGATAGGGGGCGTCTTTTTGGCGGGCGAAACTCTAACTCACAGTATTTAATATCAATAATAGCCTTTCGTAATAAGTTTTTATTTCTCTTTGTTGGTACTTCTATTTCGACCTGCCCTTGGCTTGACATGTTATTCAATGTTTTTATCATTGTATGAGTATCTACTTTTGGACTTCCTTTTAAAATACGATCATTCGAAGAGCGAACCAAATAGAATGCACCTAAGTCCTTACCTCTACTTAAAAATTCATATATATCACATTCTCGATCACCAACTGTGACAACAGTTGTGTCATGAGGGCTTAAACTTTCGGCTGTTGTATTTAAAGATTTAACCCACTTGAAGCTTTCTTTTTCTTCAAAAGGCTGGTTTTTATAAAGTCTATCCTTTCTTCCATTAGTTTTTTTGCGGGCCCAAACATCTTGATCAATAAGACCTAAAGGTAAACCTTCCGTCGTTACAACCATCGTTGTATGCATTACAAGACCTAAAACATTTTTATTACTTGTGCCAGTTTTACTAATCAATCCAAGTCCTGTTGTTTCAGGGTGATGAGTATAATTTAAGTATGTAGTATCCTCAATGGCCAAAACAATAGGAAACTCTCTTGCCCTATTAGCTGTATTTACGAAATGAGACTCCATAATTAACTCTGAACTCACTTTACTATTTTTAAAAAATCTATATGCAGCCTTAGTTTCATGCCAGTTTTCACAAGCTTGATTTATAGGGTAATTCGGTTGACTTGATAGCTGTTGAATCATTTGCATTAGCCTAGTGTCCAGCCTTTGATCGCCAAACCTTGTATGAGCAAACTCGTTTAAATACCAATCTTGGTTAAAAACTACCTGTTTATTATGCATAATCTACTCCATTAGAAAATATTTTTTAAAATAAGATTATACAAAGTAAGTATGTAATTTATCGAGATGTCCTGAGTCAAATAACTTATGGGTAATAGTTAGGGCATGCCCGGGGGAATCTAC
>CALLBC010000002.1 GCA_938001965.1 uncultured Bdellovibrionales bacterium
AGCTCATGTAAGGGCGATATACACAAGTTTTTAACTTGTAACGCGTCCGTCCCCATTGGGCGGCGCGGGACCAGTTAAAGTTCCTTTATTTCAATTAGCCCGTATGAGCGAAGCTCATGTTAGCCCGTAGTAAGCGTAAGCTTACGTTAGGGCGATATACAAAAGATAAATTTTATAACGAGACGTCCTGATTGGACGGCGCGGAATCAAATTTAATCAATAGCGTAGTAAGCGTAAGCTTACGTCAGCGAAACTGCAAGTCTACACCGCCGGTTAAAAGGCCTTGAAGCCCCTTTATGTGAAGTGGAACACTAATTGCTCTTATAAGGGTAATTATTCTGTATTAACAAGGAGATAGGCTTGAGGCTACTAAGTACTGCATTAATTTCACTACTGATCACAGTATTACCAGCTTGGGCCATATCTGCAGGCCTTAGCTCTGATCAAATAGTCTCAATCTGCAATTCACAAAAAGAAATTTACCTTATTGATGTTTTTAAAAACCTTAAGCCCACATTTGGGTATCAGCAGGATGAGGCTTTAAAGGGTGAGATCGACGTGGATGGGGATGGTGTTCACGACATTCTTCACGGTGATTTTGTAGCTAAAATATTTGAGTTGAACAATCGTCCATTAAAAACCTATGGGATGAAAGGTTATGGAAAAACCAGTGTGCAAGGTGCGCTTGGAGACCTCAGATACTTTATTCGATCAAAGCAAATCCCAGTTCCTGGAGCCATTATTATGGCCATGTCCCATTCCTTTTCCATTGAAAAAATTAAAATTGAATTACTTAGGGATAAAAAAATTGACCTTAATTTTTCAAATATTCATTTGCATTCTGATAAAATCATACAAGCTATTAAGGATAACTACGGCGATAGTCACATGCTTTACTCCTTTTTTAAGGATGTTCAGGACTTAAATAAACTTGGGGTTCCAGTGATGGTGGCTTCTGGGAATGATTACTCAACTAAAGTGAACTTAGCCAGTTTGATGGGGACAACATCAATTGGAGCAAGAGACTTAAATAATAAAGTAGCAGCATACTCAAATGAAAATTCATATGTAAGTGTTTATCGCCCTGGAGACTTCATTGGTCGCAAAATAATTGGCGGAGTTGATATCAATAATGATGGCGTGGCCGACTTTTCACAAAGTGAATTGTCTGGTGGGCAAAGCTTAGCTTCCATTTATAAAAGTAAAAAGGTAGAGCTATTGGATATAAAAGATGTGGGTAAGAATCTCGATAATGAGTTTTTTATTTCTAGTCGTAATTTTAACCTTAAAACGGGGGTCAACTCTGAGGCGACCTTAAGTTTATTTGATGCCACCTATGGAGATATTTCCCATTACCCAAGTAATATGAGTTTTTTTACTCAAAGAGACGGCTCGTTATTATTTAACCCAGCAGGGGATAATAGTTTGAATCAAGTTTCAATTAATTATGGAACTTCATTTGCCATTGGCAACTTGTGTATACAGTGAAGGTCTTTAAACTTTACATTTTTTAACTAAACGGTTGAATAGCCTCTTTTACAGAGGTAATTATGGTGGCTCGGAGATACAAATGGCTAGGTCAAAAGGTAAAAAAGTACAAACTAAAAGTGCACGTCCCCATGGGCGAGCCGTGCCTGGTGTTCATTCCGTTAAAGAGGTTTTTGAGGTTCGTCCACATAAGGTTGTTGAGCTATGGGTTAAGGATAGTTTTGAAAACAAAGATATAAATACCATTGTTGAAAAGGCTAATTATTCAAATGTAAAATTAAAAAAAGTAAAGTCTCAAGCGCTAGGGGAGATCTGTGAAACTCACCAAGGAGTTGTGGCATTTGTAGATGAAACTCCCGAGTTAATTTGGGAAGACATAAAAAAAGATGAACCGGCCATTTATCTTTGTTTAGATGAGATTCAAGACCCACATAATTTGGGAGCAATCCTAAGAACATCCTGGCTTTTAGGTATAAAAGGTATTTTTGTTGCCAATCAAAAATCAAACCTACTCTCTCCATCGGCTTGTAAAGTGGCCTGTGGTGGGGCAGAGCATGTCCCTGTGGATTTTCACAGTAGTTTGCCAAACCTATTAAAAGAGCTACAGAAGCATAATTTCTGGGTCTATGGCTTAGATATGGGCGGTAAGCATGATTTATGGAGTGAGCAGCTACAATTACCTGAAAAAATTGTATGGGTTGTTGGTAATGAGGCTAAGGGCATCAGGAAGCCAATAAAGAATATTTGTGATGAAATAGTCCATATAGAGCAGGCCAATGAAGGGGCTAGTTTTAATGCTTCAGTGGCAACGGCCATTGCTCTTAGTGAAACTGTTAGGCGACATAAGCTGCTCTAGCCAATTTTTATAAAGTTCAGAAATAGCAGGTCTTCTTGTGTGGCCTAAGCTTGAATTGCCCTTATAATAGGCTAACGCTACTAGTTATTAGGCAGTTTCAATAAATTCCCATCAAATAATGGAAAAAAAGCAGTTTTTTCGTATATTAACTTAGATTTTAGTATTGACCCCTAAGGAAACATTAAATATCTATTGATGTTACTTAATTAAACTTTATAATTTTTGATACTTGGAAAATATAAAGCATAAGTGCTGGATTAGCTCAATTGGTAGAGCAGCTGATTTGTAATCAGCAGGTTGCGGGTTCAAGTCCCATATCCAGCTCCATTTTTTTTAAGTAAGCCAGTTTGCTGAGCTAACTACTCACAGAGTAGAGAGCTCAGCAAATTTTTGTGGAGAGGTGCCCGAGTGGCTAAAGGGGACGGGCTGTAAACCCGTTGGCGTATGCCTTCGTAGGTTCGAATCCTACCCGCTCCACCATTTTTGATTCCAATTAATTTTGGTTTCTATACATAATAAGCGGGAGTAGCTCAATTGGTAGAGTATCAGCCTTCCAAGCTGAGGGTTGCGAGTTCGAGACTCGTCTCCCGCTCCATTTACGCAAGGGTAATTTTTTTGCCCATGTGGCTCAGTGGTAGAGCACACCCTTGGTAAGGGTGAGGTCGAGAGTTCGATTCTCTCCATGGGCACCACGCAGCCAAGTCAAAATCAAAGATTTTGATTGGTGCGTCTCTGAGAGAGAGGAAGCGTCTTGCGCTGACGAGCTCGGAAGAGTGGAGGCGAAGCCTCCCTTTAGCAGTGATTGTCGCATGGATCACAAGGCTAAAGAATTTAATAAAAGTGCGTCTCTGAGAAAGAGGAGCCGACTTGCGGCGACGAGCTCGGAAGAGCGGAGGCAGAGCCTCCCGATTCCAATAAGCTCCGCATTAATTAGGCATCTGACTTCGGGCAGGGAGAAGGAGCTCGGAAGAGTTGTTTAATTATAAATGAAATTTAAAACTTTGAATAAAAGTTATTGAAAATTAAAACTAAACAAGAGCGAAAGCTCGCAATGAGGAGGACTTAAATGTCTAAAGAAAAATTTGACCGTAGTAAGGAACACGTAAACATAGGAACTATCGGTCACGTGGATCATGGGAAAACTACTTTAACAGCAGCTATTACAACTGTACTTGCAAAAGCAGGTGGTGGTGAAGCACAAGCTTACGACATGATCGATAAAGCTCCAGAAGAAAGAGAGCGTGGTATTACAATTTCAACTGCTCACGTTGAGTATGAAACTGCTAACCGTCATTACGCTCACGTTGATTGTCCAGGTCACGCCGATTATGTGAAAAACATGATCACTGGTGCTGCCCAAATGGATGGAGCAATTTTAGTTGTTTCTGCTGCTGATGGACCTATGCCACAGACTCGTGAGCATATCCTACTTGCTCGTCAGGTTGGTGTTCCAGCGATTGTTGTATTTATGAATAAAGTGGATCAAGTTGATGATGCTGAGCTTTTAGAGCTAGTTGAGTTAGAGATCCGTGAGCTACTTTCTAAGTATGAGTTCCCTGGTGATGATATTCCAATCGTTCAAGGTTCTGCTTTAAAAGCTTTAGAAGGCGACACTAGCCCAATCGGTGCTGAAGCTATTAATAAGTTAATGGCCGCTGTTGATGAGTACATCCCAGCTCCAGCTCGTGTAACTGATAAACCTTTCCTAATGCCAATTGAGGACGTTTTCTCAATCTCTGGTCGTGGTACTGTTGTAACTGGAAGAATCGAAAGAGGAATCATCAAAGTTGGTGAAGAAGTTGAGATTGTTGGAATCAGAGACACAACAAAAACTACAGTAACTGGAATTGAAATGTTCCGTAAGTTACTTGATGAAGGTCAAGCTGGTGATAACGCTGGTTTACTACTTCGTGGTACTAAAAAAGAAGATGTTGAGCGTGGGCAAGTATTAGTTGTTCCAGGAACAATTAAGCCACACAAAAAATTTAAAGCTGAAGCTTATATCCTTAATAAAGAGGAAGGCGGACGTCATACACCATTCTTTAACGGTTACAGACCACAGTTTTACTTCAGAACTACTGATGTAACTGGTGTTGTTACTTTAAAAGAAGGCGTAGAAATGGTTATGCCTGGTGATAGAGTTGAGGTTGAAGTTGAGTTAATCGCTCCAATCGCAATGGAAAAAGAATTACGCTTTGCCATCCGTGAAGGTGGACGTACAGTTGGTGCGGGTGTTGTAACTGACATCGTAGAATAAGTTATTGTTTGTGGGAGGGTAGTAGCTCTAATTGGTAGAGCGGTTGACTCCAAATCAATAGGTTGAGGGTTCGAATCCTTCCTGCCCTGCCAATTTTCTTATTCTCACATTATATTTTTCTAAAAAAGCGCATTTTTAACCAAATGCGCTTTAACTTTAAGTGGATTTTTTATGGAAAACAAAAATGGTAAAATAATAACAGTGGCATTTCTGCTTACAGCAGCAGTAGCACTCATAGTTGCAAGAGTTTTATTGGAAACTGCTTCTGCGGCCTATGGCCCTATAGCAAAGTTTTACTCACAAGATATGGTTAAGCATGGTTTACCAATGCTTATAGCTTTTATTACATTTGCATCACTGCAGTTTAATAAGGGGATCGTAAAGTGGGCTGATGAAGTGATCACAGAAACTTTAAAAGTAGTTTGGGTGTCTACAAAAGATATCGTAGCTATGACAATGGTAACTATTGTAATGGTATTGATTTCAAGTGTTGTACTAATGGTATTTGATTTTGCTTCAAGTAACGCAGTTAAACTGATTTTAAACTAAGGACAGATAATATGTCAGAAAATGTTTCAGAAAATCCAAGTGAAGAGGCTGTTGAAGCTCCAGCAACAGAGCCTGCAGTAGAAGCAGCTCCAGCTAGAGACCTATCTCATATGAGGTGGTACGTGGTTAATACAGCCACTGGCAGTGAAAACACAGCTAAGAAATCAATAACTGAAAGAATTAACTCTTTAAAAATGCATAAGTACTTTGGCGAAATTTTAGTGCCAATGGAAAATACAGTTGAGCTTGTAAAAGGTAAGAAAAAGGAAAGAAGTAAGAAATTTTTTCCTGGTTATATCTTTGTGCAGATGGATTTAGCTGATGAAGCATGGCATCTAATTAAAAACGCATCTAAGGTTTCAGGTTTTGTGGGCAATAATAACCGCCCAGCTGAAATTTCAGAGCAGGAAGTAGCTAGAATTACTAAGCAAATGACATCTGGTGGCGAAGTTACTAAAGTAAAAGTAAGCTTCACAGTGGGTGAAAGCGTAATGGTAACAGACGGTCCATTTAGCAATTTTAATGGAACTGTTGAGGATATTAACGAAGAAAAAGCTAAAGTTAAGGTTTTAGTGAGTATTTTTGGACGTCCAACGCCAGTAGAGCTTGACTTTGTACAGGTAGAGAAAGCATAACAAGGAACTTAAAACTTTTTTAAGTAAAATTAATACTAAACCTCAAGCTGGAGATTAATCTCTGGCTTTATGTGCTAGGAGTGGGAAATATGGCAAAAAAAGTAAGTGGCCAAATTAAACTACAGATACCGGCAGGGAAGGCCAATCCAGCGCCTCCCGTTGGACCGGCGCTCGGGCAACATGGGGTAAACATCATGGACTTCTGTAAACAGTTCAATGCTAAAACCCAGAAAATGGGCGATACCATTGCACCAGTTATTATAACTGTTTACTCGGACAGATCGTTTAGCTTCATTATCAAAACCCCGCCGACATCTGTATTGTTGAAAAAGGCAATGAAATTAAAAAGTGGTTCTAAAATGCCACAAAAAGATAAAGTCGGTACAGTAAGTAAGGCAATAATCAAGGAAATCGCTGAAACAAAGCTTCCTGATTTAAATTGTCTAAGTCTTGAGAGTGCTATTTCGCAAGTAGAAGGTACTGCGAAGAGCATGGGTCTTGAAATCGCTAAATAGAGGTAAATGATGGCTAAAGGAAAAAGATATAAATCTAACTTTGAAAAAGTAGATCGTAATAAAAAGTATTCTGTTGATGAAGCTATGGATTTAGTAACTTCAATGGCAAATGCAAAATTTGATGAATCTATTGATGTATGCGTGCGTTTAGGCGTTGACCCAAAACAATCTGATCAACAAGTAAGAGGAGCTATTGCCTTACCTCACGGTTTAGGTAAAGAGGTTCGCGTTTTAGTTTTTGCTAAAGGCCCAAAAGAGGCTGAAGCAAAAGATGCTGGCGCTGACTTTGTAGGTGCTGACGACTTAGTTGAGAAAATTAAGGGTGGATGGTTAGAATTTGATAAAGTAATCGCAACTCCAGACATGATGGCAACAGTAGCTAAAGTGGCAAAGGTTTTAGGTCCTCGTGGATTAATGCCTAACCCAAAAGTTGGTACTGTAACTATGAATGTTAAAGACGCAGTTTCTGGTGAGAAAAAGGGTAAGCTTGCTTATCGTGTTGAAAAAGCCGGAATCGTGCATGCTTCTATTGGTAGAAGCTCAATGGGTGCTGACAAATTAAAAGACAACTTCAAAACATTGTTTTCTGCTTTAATGAAAGCAAAACCAGCTTCAAGTAAAGGCGTTTACATGAAGAACCTAGCCGTATCATCTACGATGGGACCTGGTATTGGGGTGGACGTGAGTTCAGCTCAAAGCGCTATAAAATAAATTAAAACCCATGCGGTCAGAGACAACAGGTGCTTTCATTCGGAGAGCTTAATCAAACAGCCTGTCGAGACGGTAGAGTGAAATTAGTTTTTTTAACTTCTCTCCTGATTCGCAAAACAAACAAAGAGTGAATTAAAAGGAGGTGAAAGAGATATGATGACTAGAGCTAAAAAAGTTCAGGAAATCCAGACTCTTTCCGATAAATTCGGAAAATCAAAAGCTGCGTTTTTAGTAGACTTCATCGGCATGAATGTTGAGGAAGTGACTAACTTACGTAAGAAACTCACACCATTAGATGCTGAGATGAGAGTCGTGAGAAATACCCTAGCTAAACTAGCCTTAAAAGATCATCCTGAAGTGGAAGAAGCCATTTCTGGTGAGTTCGTTGGTAACAATGCCATCGTTTTCGCTTATGAGGATGTATCTGCACCAGCAAAAGCTTTAAGTGAATACAGTAAAGATGTAGAAGCTTTAAAACTTAAAATGGGTGTAATGGACGGTAAAGCCTTAGATGCAAATGCAGTTAAATACTTAGCTACATTACCATCTAAAGAAGAATTACAAGCGATGTTACTAAGCACATTCTTAGCTCCAATGTCTAAATTAGTTAGAACTTTCAACGAAGTTCCAAGTAGTTTTGCAAGGACGTTAAATGCTTACAAAGACACTAAATAATAAATGAATTTAATTTTAATAATTTTAATAAATATATAGGAGGTCAGAAATGGCTGTATCAAAAGAAGAAGTTGTAGATTTTTTATCAAATATGCCGGTTATTGAGTTAGCTGAAATGGTTAAAGAACTTGAAGAGAAGTGGGGCGTTAGTGCTGCTGCTCCTGTAGCGATGGCTGCTGGACCTGCTGCTGGCGGAGCTGCTGCAGAAGAGAAGACTGAGTTTGACGTTATGTTAATGAGTGCTGGTTCAAGTAAAATTAACGTAATTAAAGAAGTTCGTGGAATCACTGGATTAGGTCTTAAAGAAGCTAAAGACTTAGTTGAAGCTGCTCCAAAAGCAGTTAAAGAAGGCGTAGATAAAGATGAAGCTGAAAAAATTAAAGAAGCTTTAACTAAAGCCGGTGCAACTGTAGAGGTTAAGTAATTAACCAATAAATGTGTTTTCTACCTAAGTGAATTACTTAGGTAGAAAATTTATAATGCAATTTTTTATGTCAAAACTCTAACGCTATGGGAGTTTTGATTTTTTAGCTCAAATTACATCTCATCAATAAGGAGAGATAATGGAAACCACTCCAATAGCAGCTTCAAACTTACGTTTAAGAAAAAGTTTTTCTCGAACTGAGCAACTTACTAAAATTCCAAACCTGATTGAATTACAGAAAAATTCATATGAAAGTTTCTTACAAAGAGACGTTGATCCTGACCGTAGAGATATGGATGGATTAAATGGTGTATTTAAATCTGTATTTCCAATTAGTGATTTCAACAATACATCAAGCCTAGAGTTTGTTGGCTATACATTAGAGCCAGCTAAGTATGATGTTGAAGAGTGTCGCCAAAGAGGTATGACCTTCGCAGCACCAATCAAAGTGACTTTACGTTTAGTTGTTTTTGATGTTGATGAAGAAACTGAAGCGAGAAGTATTAGAGATGTTAAAGAGCAAGAAGTTTATTTAGGTGAAATCCCTTTAATGACTTCAAATGGTTCATTTATTGTAAATGGAACTGAGCGTGTGGTTGTTTCCCAGCTGCATAGATCACCAGGTGTATTTTTTGATCATGATAATGGATCAAATAGCACAAATGGAAAATTTATTTATTCAGCCCGTGTAATTCCTTACAGAGGGTCTTGGTTAGACTTTGAGTTTGATCAGAAAGATCTACTTTATGTTCGTATCGATAGACGAAGAAAATTCCCCGTTACGATTCTATTAAAAGCTTTAGGCTATGATACAGAAGAACTATTAAAGTATTTTTATAATATTGAAAGAGTTAAAATTGATAGAAAATCTGGAAAAGTTTTAAGAAAACTTGATATTGAAACAATGGCAGGACAGCGTGCTGTTTCTGATATTGTTAATCCAAAAGATGGCACTATAGTTGTTAAAGCTGGCCGTCGTATTACAAGAGCTGTAGTAAGAAAAGTTACAGAAGCTGGAATCACTCAACTTGAGCTTTCAACTGAAGATCTAATCGGTAAAGTAATTGGTATGCCAATTATTGATGAGACCACTGGTGAGATCGTAGCCGATGCTAACTCTGAAGTGACACTAGAAGTGTTAGAGCAAATTTCTGCCGCTGGAATTACTGACTTAGACTTAATCTTTTTTGATGGTTTAACAGTGGGTCCTTACTTAAGAAACACTTTATTAATTGATAAGGTGACTACAGAAGATGATTCATTAATTGAAATTTATAAGCGTTTACGTCCAGGTGAGCCACCAACTCCAGAGGCCGCTAAAAAGTTTTTCACTCGACTTTTCTTTAACCCTGAGTCTTACGACTTAAGTGAAGTTGGTCGTTTAAAAATCAACCATAGATTTGGCATTAGCTTTGATGATTGCCCAGTATCACACAGAACATTAACAAAAGTTGATGTAATGAATGTGGTTAAAACACTTATTGAGCTTAAAAATGGTACTGGTGAAGTAGATGATATTGATCATCTAGGTAACCGTCGTGTTCGTTCAGTGGGTGAGCTTTTAGAAAACCAATACCGTATTGGCTTAGTTCGTATGGAAAGAGCCATTCGTGAGAGAATGAGTTTACAAGATGTTGAAACGATGATGCCACATGATTTAGTGAATGCTAAACCAGTGAGTGCCGTTGTAAAAGAATTCTTTGGATCAAGTCAGTTATCTCAGTTCATGGATCAAACAAATCCACTTTCAGAGATTACACATAAACGTAGATTATCTGCATTAGGCCCGGGTGGTTTAACTCGTGACCGAGCTGGTTTTGAAGTTCGAGATGTGCATCCAACCCATTATGGTCGTATTTGTCCAATTGAAACTCCAGAGGGACCGAATATTGGTCTAATTGCTTCACTTGCAACATATGCAAGAATTAACAGTTACGGGTTTATTGAAACTCCGTACAGAAAAGTAACTGAAGGTAAGGCAGAGCGTGAAATTAATTATATGTCTGCACTTGAAGAAGCTGGACATCATATTGCCCAAGCCGGAAAAGATATTGTTGATGATGCAATCACTGCTGAAAATGTAACTGTACGTGTTGATGGTGATTATGAAAGAGTAGAAAAAAATAAAGTATCTCTTTTAGATGTTTCTCCAAGTCAGCTAGTTTCAATTGCTGCCTCATTAATTCCTTTCTTAGAGCATGATGATGCCAACCGTGCATTAATGGGATCAAACATGCAACGTCAAGCGGTACCTTTATTAAAGGCCCG
The DNA here is from genome assembly GCA_938001965.1 of uncultured Bdellovibrionales bacterium. Classification (GTDB taxonomy): domain Bacteria; phylum Bdellovibrionota; class Bdellovibrionia; order Bdellovibrionales; family UBA1609; genus JAHDIR01. The sequence goes on from CALLBC010000002.1 coordinate 10,379, forward strand.
CGCACCACTAATAGGTACTGGTGTTGAAAAGTTAGTTGCTCGTGATTCAGGAACAAGTGTTGTTTGTACAAATGACGGTGTTGTTGAAGAAGTGGATGCTTCTAGAATTGTTGTTCGTCGTTTTGCTAAAGGTGGCGAGTTAGGTGGTAACGTTGATATTTATAACTTAACTAAATACCAACGTACTAACCAAAATACATGCTTTAACCAAAAGGCTATTGTTAATGTTGGTGACAATGTTAAAAAAGATGACATCATTGCTGATGGTCCTTCAACTGAGCTTGGTGAGTTAGCACTTGGACAAAATATACTAGTGGCCTTCACACCTTGGATGGGTTACAACTATGAGGATTCTATCCTTATTAATGAAAGACTAATTAAAGATGATGTATACACTTCAGTTCATATTGAAGAATTTGAATGTATTGCTCGTGATACTAAACTTGGTAAAGAAGAGATCACTCGTGACATTGCCAACGTTGGTGAAGAAGCCCTTAAAGATATAGATAATAGTGGTATTATCCGTGTAGGAGCTGAAGTTCGTCCTGGTAATATTTTAGTGGGTAAAGTGACTCCAAAGGGTGAAACACAATTATCTCCTGAGGAAAAACTACTTCGTGCCATCTTTGGTGAAAAAGCCGGTGACGTAAGAGACACCTCTTTACGTGTACCATCGGGTGTATTTGGAACTGTGATTGATGCGCAAGTTTACAGTCGTGAAGTTTCAAGTCGTGATGAAAGACTACAGTCCATCATTGATGAAAAGAAAACTAAAATTGAAAAAGATCTTAACATTGAGCAAAACGTTATTCGTAACAACTCATTAGATAAATTAAAAAGTCTATTAGTTGGTAAAGAAACAACTGGCGTTTTATTAAACGAAGATGGATCGCAAAAATTATTAGATAAAGGTCAAACAATTGATGCTGCAGACTTAGAATCAATTCCGTTTGAACTATTAAGTTATGTTCCTTTAGAGCAAGACCTTGAATTCCAAGTGACTCGCATTATCGATGGCGCCCGTAACCAGTTAGAAGCTGTAAAAATGGTTTTTGACGAAAAAGTTGATCGTCTAAGAAAAGGTGATGAGTTACCTCCAGGTGTTATTAAAATGGTTAAAGTTTATGTTGCTATTAAACGTAAACTACAAGTTGGCGATAAGTTCGCCGGACGTCATGGTAACAAAGGTGTGATTTCAAGAGTATTACCTTCTGAAGACATGCCTTACTTAGCCGATGGTCGTCCAGTAGACATGGTTTTAAACCCTCTGGGTGTACCGTCTCGTATGAATATTGGTCAGGTACTAGAGATTCATTTAGGTTGGGCTGCTCGAGCTGTGGGTGAGCAAATTGCTGAACACCTTGAAAGTAATTTTGACTTAGGAGCTGCGAAACAGAGTTTAAGAGCTGTTTATAATAACCCTGAGTTTAAAGAAAAGATTGAAAATGCTGATGAAGCATCAGTTAAAAAGATGATCAAAAAAGTTGCCGAAGGTGTTCATTTAGCTACACCAGTATTTGATGGTGCTAAAGAAAGCGATGTTAAAGATTTATTAGCTCACGCTGAACTTCCATCAACAGGACAAACAATTTTATTTGATGGTCGTACAGGGGAGCCATTTACAACTCCTGTAACTGTTGGGATCATGTACATGCTTAAACTTCACCATTTAGTTGAAGAAAAGATTCATGCAAGATCAATCGGTCCATACTCTTTAGTTTCTCAGCAGCCGCTAGGTGGTAAAGCCCAGTTTGGTGGTCAGCGTTTAGGAGAGATGGAAGTTTGGGCAATCGAGGCATATGGTGCCGCTTTTGCTTTACAAGAATTCTTAACTGTTAAATCAGATGATGTTGCTGGACGTACAAGAATGTATGAAAGCATCGTTAAAGGTGAAAACCTTTTAGAGCCAGGCTTACCTGAATCATTTAACGTTTTAGTGAAGGAGCTACAAAGTTTAGCTCTTAACGTTGAGTTAATTGAATCAGATATTTTAACTGAAGCTCCAAAAGATGTGACGCCATCAGCTGGAGAAGAAGTTAAGCATTAGTATTTAAAATTTAATTTTTAGTTAAAAACTAAAACGCAGGAGACGACCTTGAAAGATTTATTAAACTTTTTTGACAAACCAAAAGATCCATTAGCATTTAATGCTGTACGTATCTCTTTGGCCTCGCCAGAAATGATCCGCGACTGGTCATTCGGTGAAGTTAAAAAGCCAGAAACAATTAACTACAGAACTTTTAAGCCTGAAAGAGATGGTTTATTTTGTGCTAAAATTTTTGGTCCAATAAAAGATTACGAATGCCTATGCGGAAAATACAAACGTATGAAGTACCGTGGTGTTGTTTGTGAAAAATGTGGCGTTGAAGTAACTCAAAGTAAAGTTCGTCGTGAGCGCTTAGGGCATATTGATCTTGCAAGCCCAGTGGCTCATATTTGGTTTTTAAGATCACTTCCAAGTAGAATTGGTCATTTACTTAACCAATCCTTAAAAGATGTTGAAAGAGTATTATACTGTGAAGCTTATGCTGTAACAGACCCAATGGAAACTACTTTAGAAGAGGGGCAAATCCTTTCTGAAGAGGCTTACCAAAATGCGCTTAACGAGTTTGGTCCAAACTTTAAAGCTTACATTGGTGGTGAAGCCATTTTAGAACTACTTAAGAAAATTGATCCAGAATATTTATCTCGTAAAATCCGTATGGATTTAAAAGAGACTAAATCTGAGGCTCAAATCAAAAAAATGTCAAAACGTTTAAAAGTAGCAGAGGCTTTTAAAGGTTCAATCAATAAGCCTGAGTGGATGATGTTAAGTATTTTACCAGTTATCCCACCAGATCTTAGACCACTAGTTCCACTAGATGGTGGACGTTTTGCAACATCTGATCTAAACGATCTTTATCGTCGTGTGATTAACAGAAACAACCGTTTAAAAAGATTATCAGAGTTAAACGCTCCAGACATTATCATTAGAAACGAAAAACGTATGTTACAAGAAGCTGTAGATGCTTTACTTGATAACGGTCGTCGTGGAAAGACTTTCACAGGTCCAAATAAAAGACCACTTCGTTCATTAAGTGATATGTTAAAAGGTAAGCAAGGTCGTTTCCGTCAAAACTTACTTGGTAAGCGTGTGGATTATTCTGGTCGTTCAGTGATTGTTGTTGGACCATACCTGAAACTTCACCAATGTGGTTTACCTAAAAAAATGGCTTTAGAATTATTTAAGCCATTTGTTTATAATAAATTAGAAGAAAGAGGATTCTCTTCCACTATTAAACAATCAAAGCGTTTAGTTGAGCAAGAGGCCGTAGAAGTTTGGGATATTTTATCTGAAGTGGTTAAAGAGCATCCAGTAATGCTAAACCGTGCACCAACTCTACATAGACTTGGTATTCAAGCTTTTGAACCAGTTCTTCATGAAGGGAAAGCGATTCAATTACATCCATTAGTATGTACAGCATTCAACGCCGATTTCGATGGTGACCAAATGGCTGTTCATGTTCCTTTATCAGTGGAAGCGCAGGTTGAGACTCGTGTGCTAATGATGTCTACAAACAATATTTTATCGCCAGCAAGTGGTAAGCCAGTTATTAATCCAACACAGGATATCGTGTTAGGTTGTTACTGGATGACTCGTATTCGTCCTGGAGCAAAGGGAACTGGTAGAGTTTTCGCAAGCATCCAAGAAGTGAACTATGCTTTTGATATGGGTGATGTGGACTTACAGGCCGCTATTAAAGTTAGAATTAACGGGAAATTAGAGGACACAAGTGTTGGTCGTGCCATTATGGGTGAGATTGTTCCTAAAGGTGTTTCTTTTGATGCTGTTAACCGCGTAATGAGTAAAAAAGCCTTAGGTGACTTTATTGATATTTCTTTCCGTGTTGCTGGAGCAAAAGCCACTTGTATTTTAGCTGATGCTGTTATGCAGATGGGTTTTAAATTCTCAACAATTGCCGGTGTGTCTATTTGTTTAGATGATTTAAATATTCCAAAACAAAAAGTAACATTACTAGCAGATGCTGAAAACCAAGTTAATGAGATTCAACAGCAGTATGATGAAGGTCTAATTACTGATGGTGAGCGCTATAATAAGGTTGTGGATATTTGGGCTCAAACTGGTGATAAAGTTGCCAAAGAAATGATGAACCAAATTGAAAAAGAAAAAATGATTGTTGATGGAAAAGAAATTGAAACTCCAAGTTTCAACCCAATTTTCGTTATGGCTGACTCTGGTGCGAGGGGTTCAGCAGCCCAGATTAGACAGTTAGCTGGTATGCGTGGACTAATGGCAAAGCCGTCTGGTGAGATCATTGAAACTCCAATTACAGCAAACTTCCGTGAAGGTTTATCAGTACTTCAGTACTTCATCTCTACTCATGGAGCTCGTAAAGGTTTGGCCGATACAGCCCTAAAAACTGCCAACTCGGGATACTTAACAAGAAAGCTAGTTGATGTGTCACAGGATATGGTTGTGAACGAGTATGATTGTGGAACTGACGATGGTTTAGATGTGACTCCACTAATGGAATCTGGTGAAATTATTCAGCCTATTGGTGAAAGAGTGTTAGGTCGTATCGCTTTAGAAGATATTATTGACCCAAGAGATGAGTCTGTGATTTGCCAAGCTGGTGGATCAATAGATGAAGACGTTGTTCTTAAAGTTGAAGATGCTGGTATTGAAAAAATTAGAATTAGATCAGTGCTAACATGTAAAACTGTTCGTGGTGTTTGTATTAAATGTTACGGCCGTGATTTATCTCGTGGAAGTATGGTTAACTTAGGTGAGGCAGTTGGTATTATTGCTGCCCAATCAATTGGTGAGCCGGGTACACAGCTTACGATGAGAACTTTCCATTTGGGTGGAACAGCCTCTCGTGCGGTTGAGCAATCAGTTCATACTGCTAGAACTTCAGGTATTGTTAAGCTTGAAGCAGATACAGTTCAAAACAAAGACGGTAAGTTAGTTGTAATGTCACGTAATAGTGAAATCATTATTAACGATTCAAACGGCCGTGAGCGTGAAAGATATAAATTAGTTTATGGTGCTGTTTTAGAAGTAAAAGATGGTGAGCAAATTTCGCAAGGACAAAAACTTGCAGATTGGGATCCGTACTCAGCTCCAATCATTGCTGATTTAACTTCAACAATTAATTTCCAAGACATAGTTGAAGGTGTGACTATGGCTGAACAATTAGATCCAGTGACAGGTTTCTCAACGAAAGTAATCACAGAGTCTAAGAGTGCAGACCAAAAGCCTACAATTTTACTCAAGAAAGATGGTGAGCAACTGAACTTACCGGGTAGAGATATTCCGGCAAGATATGTATTACCAGTAGGTGCGCAGTTACTAATTAATGATGGCCAAGAAGTTTTTGCTGGTGATGTGATTGCTAAAATCCATAGAGAGACTTCAAAAACAAAAGATATTACAGGTGGTCTACCTCGAGTGGCAGAGCTATTTGAAGCAAGAAAACCAAAAGAAGCAGCTATTGTTTCTGAAATTGATGGTTATGTAACTTTTGGTGAAGATGTAAAAGGTAAACAAAGAGTTATTGTTACTCCAGAATTAGGTGAGCAAAAAGAATACTTAATTCCTAAAGGTAAGCATGTTGCTGTTCGTGAAGGTGAGTTCATTAGAAAGAGTGAAGCCCTAATGGATGGATCAACTAACCCACATGATATTTTAAAAGTATTAGGTGATAAGGAACTAGCGTTTTACTTAGTTAATGAGATCCAAGAAGTTTATAGACTTCAGGGTGTTTTAATTAATGATAAACATATTGAAACAATTGTAAGACAAATGCTTAGAAAGGTTTCTGTTGTATCTCCTGGTGACACCACATTTATTGCTGGTGCTCATGTTGATAAATTTAAATATGAAACTGAAAACAAAAGAGTAATGGCTGAAGGTGGGCAAGTGGCTACTTGTGAACCATTATTACTAGGTATTACAAAAGTTTCATTAAATACTGAAAGTTGGATTTCAGCAGCATCATTCCAGGAGACTACAAAGGTTCTAACGGAAGCTGCGATTAACTCTAAATCAGATAATTTACAGGGATTAAAAGAAAATATTGTAATGGGTCGTCTAATTCCAGCTGGAACTGGTGTGCCTTATTATAAAAAATGGAAAGTTAAAGTTGAGGAAAAAATGGACGAAACGGCCTTAAATCTACCAGGATTAGGTGGTGGGCATGCCACAGCCACAACTGATAATTACCAGTATAATAGATAGTGAAATGACTGAAATCGGCCTTTAATGGCTGATTTTGAGCAAAATACTACAAAAAAATGGGTTTTTTGTGGGTTAATATTGACGGAAATAGGGATTCGGGGTACTTCAGTACCCTTTACAAGAGGAAGAAATGCCAACGATTAATCAGTTAATTAGAAAACAGAGAGTACTACAAAAAGGGAAGTCAAAGTCACCGGCTTTAACTAGTTGCCCACAACGTCGTGGTGTTTGCACCCGTGTTTTTACAACAACACCTAAGAAACCAAACTCGGCTTTAAGAAAAGTAGCTCGTGTTAGATTATCAAATGGCTTTGAAGTAAACTCATATATTCCAGGTATAGGCCATAACTTGCAGGAACATAGTGTTGTTTTAATACGTGGTGGTCGTGTAAAAGATTTACCAGGTGTTAGGTACCATATTGTTCGTGGTGTTTTAGATACTCAAGGTGTTAACGATAGAAAGAATGGCCGTTCAAAATACGGAACAAAAAGACCTAAGAAGTCATAAGGAATATTTGTAGATGTCTAGACGTAAAAGAAGTCAAAGAAGAGAAGTTTCACCAGACCCAGTATATGGTGATGTAACAGTTGCTCGTTTCATCAGAAAAGTAATGTTAGACGGCAAAAAAAATATTGCTGAAAAAGTATTTTATGGTGCCTTAGATCAAATCAAAGAAAAGGTTCCTGAAGAAACTCCATTAAATGTATTTAAAAAAGCTATTGAAAATGTAAAGCCATCTTTAGAAGTTCGTTCTAGAAGAATTGGTGGAGCCACTTATCAAGTTCCAATAGATGTTCGTCCTCAAAGACGTTTAACTCTATCTATGCGTTGGTTAGTAAACTACTCAAGAGCTCGTGGTGAAAAGTCTATGTCTGCTAGACTTGCCGGTGAGTTAATGGATGCTTACAACAACCGTGGTAACTCAGTGAAAAAACGTGAAGATGTTCATAAAATGGCTGATGCCAATAAAGCATTCTCTCACTTCAACTGGTAGTTTAAGTTATTATTTAAAATTGATTTTAAAGCCGTATCATCTGATACGGCTTTTTTTTGTCATCCTAAGGTAAAGCCGAAGGATCTTTTTCGTTATAGCAGAAAATCTTATGTGCTAAACACCTTTCAAGCCTCAAGGTAAGTTTATATTGCCCATGCTCAAACATGGCTGATCTGTAAACTATATCGCATTGTCCAATCAGGACAAAGCGCTATAGTTCACAGGCTTTTTTGTATCGCCTTCACATAAGCTTTGCTTACTACAGGCTAACTGCGCGTGGGTAATATAAACTTACCTTGAGGCTTGAAAGTGCAGTTGTTGATGAAGGATAAAGAGCTTAACTTTATCTTAATGAAGAATTAGTTAAAAAAGCCAATACTGTTACATAATATTTTTGTTTTACTCTTTATGGTCTAGTAAATACATATATCATCTTGTCATAATACTTCTAAGTCCCTAAAATTTAAGAACATCTATGGTTAAATCTACATTTAATGAACTGTGATAGTTTTTTTTAAAGGGGAAGAGTTAATGATTAATAAATTAAAGAACAACAAAGGTTTCTCACTTATTGAGTTAATGATCGTGGTTGCGATTATTGGTATCCTTGCATCCGTTGCAATACCAAACTTTCAATCATTCATTCGTCGAAGTAAA
>CALLBC010000003.1 GCA_938001965.1 uncultured Bdellovibrionales bacterium
CTCGCCGGCAAACACCCCTGTCAAAATAGTCAATATTAGCTTATCTAAAATCGCTCTGCTCGTGCTTTAAAAAGGTTGGCCGAATAACCCAATCCTAGGCTATTCGGCCAAGTTCGAAAGTAAAATTTCTAATCAATTGGCGGGGTGGCGGAAGGCATGATCAGATTTTTAATTCGAACAAATTTTTTATTTTTATTATTAATATTCTTAGTTTTTAAATTTTCTATGGAGGCTTTAAATACTCGCCCCAAAACTTTATACAAAGAGTTTCCATTTTTTGATATATATAGTATTGGAAACTTCTTATATTTTAACTTCAAGGCAACTTTATAATCTGGCTCCCCATGACTGTTTAAGGAGTTTAACCTCTTCATCCATATTTTTATATAAACAAGTCCATCATCTAAAAAATAAGGATTAAACTTAATCAAACGGTAATTAATAAAGTTTTCAATGGCCTCCGTACGGCCTATATTACCATAATCAATAACTGTATTCATACTTTCAGCCTCCTAGGACGCGATTTTAAACTCAGTTTGTTCAATGGCATTTTTATCTTTAACCTTTCTTTTGCAACTTTTAACAATAAAACTCTTTTTATAGCCTCTTCTTTCATGGCTACCTACAAGATCCACCATCGAAAGATTTAAAAAGGTATACTTCTGCGGACTATCCAACCTCAATGGAATTACTTTATCATCTGTTATTAAGACCGCCTTATAACCATCAACACTTTCAAATGTTAGATAATATAGCTGCCCACTCAACTTAGATTTTCTTCTTAATATAACTGAACTCATTTTACCCCTCTTATCACCTACTAGTTGAAACTTTTAACCTCTTAACTTTATAATTTTCATCTTCATGCATTTTTTTAGCCAAATCTGAAAAAAATATTAAATTACTTTCAGCGCTATATTTTTCTTCATCAAATTCAAGCTTTTGCGGAAGTAAAATAACTGATGTCACTTTAACATTTCTTACTTCATGTTTTTTGAAGATTAAAATACCAAGAATTAAAAAGGGCAAACTTAATATCAAACCAAGAATTAAAAAAAATGAGGCAAAAAATCCTCCAGCAAATAAAACTGGCGTTAATAAAAAAAATAGTACAACACCTTGAATAAATTTTAGTATTTTCATTACTTAACTCCTATCTATCATATCGCATATTTAAATTTTGTATTTACACTGGTGACATGACTAATTTGATTTCTAAGTCCTGACTCTACATTCAACAAAACTGAAAACAAATGAACACCCGATGACGAAAACACATAAGTTTCATCATTATCTTTAACAACGCCAAATGCGTTGTAACCCTTTGGCTGCTTCTCGATAAAAAAGCTAATCTTGCACTGCTTGTATTCATTTCTTATTCTTTTACAAATATCAACGCATCTTTTCTTAATTCCATTTGATGGAACTATATTAATAAAATTAAAATTTTTGATTTCATTTTCAATATGACTCACATTCCCTCCACACAAGTTTACACATGTACTCTGCAATCCCAATGCCAGAGAATTCTAGATAATTTTGACCAATAAGCACTACACAAAAATAACAAATGTACAATTAATTGAACTTTGCTAGGGCGTGTTGATTTATGCTTAGTAAATAATGGCACCCACCTTGCAGTTTATAATTCTGGAAACAAACTATGAGGAGTTATGATGAACAAAAAAGTAAAAGACGTAATGACAAGCGAAGTAGTATGGGTCAGTCCTGAGGTATCTTTACATGATGCTTTTCAGAAAATGAGAAAAAACGACATAAGGCATTTGCCAGTTATTAGTCGGAAAAATAAAAATATTATAGGAATGCTCTCTGAGGGAGACATTATTCTTTATCTTCAAAAGAATGGACCAAGCCTGGAAATGGACAGCAGAGTCCTTGTTGGCGACGCAATGTCAAAAGATGTAGTCTTTTGTTATCCAAATAGTAAAGCTGTAAATGTGGCCGCCACCATGATTACTGCAAAAATTGACTCTGTTCCAGTTATCGATGCTAAAACAGATCATTTAGTTGGTATCATCACAACAACTGATTTACTCGATGAAATGTGCTTAAGATTTGAACTGGACGGAGGAAACATAAGACCATTAAAGTATAAAAACCCAAATAGCAGACTACAAAGAAATGTAACAAGAGTTAATTAATTTATATTAGCCCGCAAAATGCGGGCTAATTACTGTTAAGTATTATTTTATTTACATGAGAATTATATTAGGTAAGAAACTGTTGAACTTGCCTGGCCATACCATAAACACCTAGCTCTTTAGAAAGAAATTGTTTTATACAATTTGGCCAAGATTCATCTGGGCCAAAATGACTATTACCACTAATCATAATTACTGGAAGCTCAGGAAAAAAGGTGTCAATATACTTTGCCGTCTGAAGCCCTGTAAATCGATCCATTAGATAGTCTAAAATGACTAAGTCAAATTTCTTTATTTCTTTAGGAGATGTCAGTTCTCTTAATGAGTCATGAGCTGTAATTTTTACAGCTTCACTCTCAGCAACTGACTTTAAAAGATAACGAAATGACTCATCATCATCAACAAGAAGAACTTCTTTAGGGGTTGATCTAGTCAAAAATGATTTCGACAATTTATTGTACTTATTATTATTTATTGTAAGTAATTCCATGTTTAATACTAATGCAAAGACATTACCAACTGAGAAGAAGCACAACCCCTTTAAAAATACCTAGTTGTAGTATTTTTTGGACTTTGTACATTTTTTAAACTCACTTGTAGCATAAGAACATATGATATAAATAATTATTATTTAATGCATTAGATTCATTGATAAGGGAACACATAAGGAGCGTATTTTGAACAATTCATTAAACCAAATTAGTTATGAATACACCAAACTAAAACACAAGGGAAAGGTTCTAATTGTGGATGATGACGATTCAATTCGTCTTTTACTATTTAAAAAATTACAAAATTTAGGTTTTGAAATCATTGGAGCAAATAGCTTAAAGTCAGCTAAAAAGCACCTGGAGAAAAATTCATTTGATGCAATTATTCTTGATCAATACCTAGATGATGGCACCGGTTATGAACTCATATCTGACATTTTAGATAGCTCCCCATTTTCTAAAATAATTTTTTTGACAGCCAATGAATCAATTGATTTTGCCTCTAAAGCACTTACCAATGGGGCAACAGGATTTTTAGTCAAAAGTTCTCCTTTAGATGAAAACATAAATAAATTTATTAACTTTCTTCAACCAAAAAAGATTAGTTTCAAAAGCGAATACTTAGAGAATACAGGTATTGTTGGGCAAAGCTCTGCACTATTAAATGTTATTAATAAAATAAACAAAATTCGCTACACTGACACTACAACTTTAATCTATGGAGAATCAGGAGTTGGAAAAGAGCTGTTTGCACAATCCATACATAAACTTTCAGACCGATCATCAGCACCATTTATTGCAATAAACTGTGCCGCAATTTCTGAGCACTTACTTGAGGCCGAACTCTTTGGATCTAAAAAAGGCGCTTTTACAGATGCGCGCACAGACAGGAAAGGTTACTTTGAAACCTGTAGCAATGGCACCCTTTTACTTGATGAAATTGGAGAAATGAGCCCCTCAATGCAAGCTAAGTTACTAAGAGTTTTACAAGAAAAAGAAATTACTCCTGTAGGATCATGCCACCCTGTAAAGGTTAACACTAGAGTAATTGCTGCCACTAACCGAGTATTAATGGACGAAGTTAAAAAGGGCAACTTTCGCGAAGATTTATATTATAGATTAGCCATAATCAACATCGATATCCCTCCGTTGCGAGAACGAATAGAAGATGTGCCCCTACTCTTTGAATATTTCCTTAAAAAATTCAATAAAAAATTTGGCAAATCAATTAGAAATCCAAGCAATGAAGTTTATGCAAAAATTAAAGCCTACCCATGGCCAGGTAATGTGCGTGAACTTTACAACGCCATTGAAAGAGCCGTTTTGTTATCAAACGATAATCAAATTTACATTGAAGACTTACTACCACCGAAAATAGTAAATGAAGAAAGTAGCTATACTCAAGATAGTGGTATGGTACTTGACTATAAACAAGCTAAAAATAATTTCGAAAAAGTCTATATTGAAAAACTACTTCGATACACAAATAATTCTATAACCGATGCCGCCCGAGTATCGAAGCAGTATAGAACTAATATATACAGACTCATTGAAAAGCATAATATAAGGCCCAAGAAATAACTGTTTATAAGAGGCTAATCTAATGACTCAATTAACATATTATCTGAACTAATTTTTTTATGCTCTTCTTTTAGTAATTCAAATTTTTTACTTAGTTCAATATAGGAGGGGCTCAATTTACTGGCTTCACAATAGATTGATTCAGAGATAGATGATAAGTTTTGATAACCATAACAAAAACTTGACCCTTTAATTTTATGGGAAAACTTTTTAATTTCTTCCCGGGACTCAATTGATATAGCTAATTCTAACCCATCATAGTATGAATTGATGCAATTAAAAAATACTTTATAGGCTTGACGTAGCTCTGAGTCAGCCAAAAAACTAGCTGCCATATTTGTATGCATTGTCTTGTTTTTTTTTACAAACCTAAATAAATTTTTAATAAATCCCTCCTTAATCAGATGTTTTTAAACAACATTTCTCTTAAATAATTTTGATAAATGTGGAATACATAAACCCAATACTTTTAAGCGAAGTAAATTTTTTTCACTATCAAAGTTAAACTTAATAATTAAAAATGAATAATTATAACTTTTTAACACTCTCGACAAATCAATTAACAGGAGCTCTTCAACAACACTCATGTTTTTTAATTTTACCTTTTTTAAAGCTCTATCGAACATTAACATAGTATAAAGCTTATTATTTCTACAAATAGAACTAACTAAATATTTTACCTCATCCTTTAGAGTAAACTGATCCTCTAAGGGCAAGATAGTTTTCTCCTCTAAATTAATTGTATCTACTATTGATAAATAACTTCTAGAAATACGAATAGGCAATTTCTTATCTAGTACTAGATCACACTCATTTTTCTTAAAGTAATCTTTATTTACCTTTGACTCTTCTTCAACCTTACAGCGCAACACTGTATCAACGTAAACCTTAATATTAACCTCCCCCTTTACAACCCCAACACCTATTAATTTTTGATATAACAGTTCAACCATGAAAAATCTTTAATTTTTTCTACTTTTTTTCTTCGTGTACATTTTTTTATACATTTTTGTACTAAAGAGACTACACTAAACAACTCTTAAACTTTGGGCTATTCTTCCTGACAAGTGATCTAACTCAATTGACTTACTAATATAATCATTAAAATACTCACCCACATCCTGATTTTTAACATCCAAAGGCATGTAAGCAGTCAATGCAAGTATTGGCTTTGTCCGCCCACGAGCACGTAAAATCTTTGCAGCTTCATTACCATTCATGATTGGCATCTTAATATCCATAAGAACAATGTCATAACTATCTATGCAGTCTTTTGACTCTACTATTTCCTTACCATTACTAAATACCGAAACTTCAGCACCTTCTTCAATTAAAAATGCTTTAAATAAGGTTTGTATATCTACAGCATCCTCTACTAAAGCCACTTTAATGTTATTTAATTTTTTTGTTTTTCCACCTGACTCTCTTTTGACTAAGTTATGTTCAATAATTTGCTCTTTAACTAAATTTACTTCAGCCAGCTCAACAGTCAAAGAAAATTCAAACCAACTGCCACTACCAAACTCAGACTCAACAAGCCTAATGTCGCCACCCATTAGGTTAGCAAAGCGCTTTGATAAACTTAGTCCTAAACCGGACCCCTCTTGCATCTGAACTTCTGATCTATTTTCTCTAAAAAATGGTTCAAAAAGCTTATCTTTTACAGATGCACTTATCCCAATTCCAGAATCAACTAAATCTAAAACTAATTTTCGATTTTCAAAGTCAAAATTTATGGCAATTTTTATATATCCACTATCAGTATATTTTACTGAGTTACTCATCAAGTTAAGTAAAACTTGTCTAAATTTATCCACATCACAGTACATATTTTCAGGAATTGAGCTTTCAAACTCAACTTCAACCTTAATACCCTTCTCGAGAGTTATGTGTTGAAAGCTATTAATCACCCTATTTAACTCAGAATAAATATCTAACCTATTAATCAACTCTTCGTTTGTATGATCCGCTTTGGAATAGGAAAGAATATTATTTACTAACGACTTTAACTGATTTGCATTCTTATTAATTCTGTTTAAAAAGATGGAGTTTTCACTTTGATGATTAATACTTTTCTTTAACAGGTAGTTTGAAAAACCAATAATTGCCGCAATGGGAGTTTTAATTTCATGACTAGCATTATTCAACCTATCCAATAATTTTTTATTTTCAAAGCCAAGATGGACACCTTGCAATATTTGCTTATTTAAACTCATACTGAGCTTCACCATAAATAATAGAAAACAAACAAGTAAAAATGCCAGTCCTTTATATTCAGCTTCACCCATAAAAAATAGGTTTAAAGCAGTTGGTACGATCATAGGTATAAGATAACCTATTACTAGTCTTTTTGAGATTGAGTATGACCCAATCATTCCAGCTGAGATTCCTGCTAAAATAAATACAGTGATCGTTAAGTGTAAGTAAGAATTAATACTCAGAAAGACGCCACCAATGAACCCCCATATCAGACCTGAACAAATAACATTAAAAAAATAGTAGTTTAATATTTTTCTTGTTTCTTCATAGCTGATTTTATCAATCTTATTGCGCCAATGGAAGTACATAGCTACCCTCATAGCTATTACGAATAAAACCAAACCAGACCAAGCCGTCAAATAAGTATTATTAACAACTTCAATACTAAAGTAAATATAAGCAATGGCATTAAATAGTATCCCTGCAGAAGAGGAATATGTTTGGTCAAATAGTAAATTAATAATAGATCTATTTGTTCTAAATTTATTTACTAATAACTCATTTCCTAACGTTTTATTATTCATAGCTTTCCTTTTACCATATATTAGTAGTAATATTGTAATAACAGGAGCATACGTCAGAATGAATTAGTTATAAATATTATTTGTTTAATACTAGTTTAGGAGAGTAATCATTTCAAATGAATCTAAATAATTACATTTTATTATACCATTTTGAGACTTACCTTCTATTTGAAGCAAAAAGTGTATCGTGTTGATACAAAACGAATATTAAGATGGTATTAATTTTAAAAGAGCACAAAAAACTGTACATGAAATTATACAAAAAAGTAGCTCAAACTCTACAGCCAACAAACTTAATTACAATTATTATACTAAGCTAGTTTTTACATTGAATTATATCTAAATAAGGTTAATTTACAGATCAAGAGAGGAGATTAAAATGAATGCACAACCAAAAAAATATACTGATAAACAATTTGTAATTAATAAAAAGTACCCTACTGATCAAGATGCAATGTCAAAAATACGTGATCTGATCCACGGTAAAGACCTTGATGATATTAGGAGTGAGATTAAATATTCTAATCTTAGCCTAAACAATAGTCTACTCTCCTATAAAAAAGAGTTCTCTTCTCGCTATGACTATTTACTCAACTCTCAAAAAGACATACAAAAAAAAGTTGATTCACAAATACAAATGGCTTTTGAAAATCAAATTAAAAAAAATAATGAACAGAACAAAAAAATAGAACTACTTATACAAAATTTAGAGGCTAAAATTTCTGAACTTCATAGAGATAAGGTTAATCGAAAAGAACTATCTAACATCTTCAACTTTGGGTCAAAAAGACTTTCTCTTTCATCGCCAAAAAATAAGTCCAAGGTTAGTTAAAATGCTTATCAAAAAGCAAAAAAATAGTGACTTAAAAGAAATTCGAAGTCTTTTGTTTGATGATGAGCACCTAAAGTATTCAGAGCTTTCTAAGAAGATTGATGAGTTAGCTAGTATAATTAAAGATAAGGAGTTTATTGAAAAAAAAATCAACACTTCCATTCACGAGAACAAACCTGCCATAATTAATTCCTTTTACCCCGTAATTGGCCCCATTATTAGAAAATCTGTCTCTGAGGCCGTAAGACAAATTATAGACTCTATTGACACTATTGCAAACAAAGCCTTTTCATTTGAAGGAATTAAATGGAGATTTGAGTCCTTATATACCGGAATCCCTTTATCGAAAATTATTTTAAGAAATACACTCGTATACCGCGTTGAGCATATTTTTTTAATAAATCGCAACACTTCTGAACTACTCAATCATTTAGTGGCAGACAAAGCTATGGAAATGGACAAAAGCTCATTTTCAGGCTTACTTAATGCAGTTACAGACTTTGCCAGCGAAGTTTTTTCAATTAATAAAAAATCTGGTTGCCATAGCCTAGAGTTTGACAACTTAAACGTCTGGGTCACAGAAAGCCCTACTTTATATTTAGCCATAATAATCAGAGGCGCACCTCCTGCTAACTTAAGAGACAAGCTTAATTATGTATCTGAAAAGGTTCACTCTGAAGTAAATTACAAAAATATAAATTCTAGTGTAAAAAATGACCCTGGAATCAACCGTATCTTGAAGCCACTTCTCGAAGAAGAAGAGTTCAAAGGTGTAAATAAAAAAAGCAATAAAGGTTTAATAATTTTTGTTTTGCTATCCTATTTATTAACTTACTTTTTAATTCAAGGCTTAATTAGGATGTATCAAAAATCACAACAAACGACGGTAACCAATAAATATGTTCATCAGTTAATTGAAAAAGAGAATAGCCAAAAAGCTTTTCTAAACAGCTTTAATTTAAATTTTGTAAGAGAAAATAGTGTTATTTCTAGCTTAGATATTTTTAAAAACAAAACACAGGAAGAAATTGCCTTAAAAACTATAATTGAGGTGCTCGATAATAAGCCAAAATCAAAAGATATTGCAATATTATTAAGTTATAAACCTAAGGTTCGTAAACAAGCCTTAAGGATCGCCAGAGAAATGAATTGGAAAATACATCAAAAAGGCTATCTCAACTATCATATTGTTAGGCCTCAACTCACGTCTAACATGAACCAAGAAAAAAACATGGTGCTAAGCTTAATTAGTAGCAAAAATTAAATTAGGGAGATTATATGAATATTAGTCTTGAGCGAATATTATTAGCATTATCAATTTTGATTTTCATTTCATTACTATACAAAATACATCTCAAAAATAATCGACTGTTAAATAGTTTAACTGAAACTAAAAAGGCTCACCGTGCTATTTTAGCTAATATAATGCACGAACTAAGAACCCCCATGAGTGTAATAATGGGAAACTTAGACCTATTAAAAATTTGGTGCAATGAAAATGATCACTCTACTCAAGAGAAATCTGTCATATCCATGTCTAGAAACGGGCAATATTTACTTAACATCTTAAATTCATTATCAAGTCGTTACACTCAATTTAATAAACCTAAGGAAACCAAAAAAGAAGCTATTAACCTAGAAGACCTATTTAAATCAGCCATTAAATTAGCCTGCAGCTATAATCCAGTAAGCGAAAAATATGTCCATATAAATTTTGTAGATACTCCAGCCACAGTAATATCTGAAGACCCCACAGCGATTACTCAAATTCTGGTGAACCTCATTAATAATGCTCTGAAGTTTTCATCTGATAGTTTTGACCGCAATATTATCATTACTGTAAGCATCACTGAGAATAACACAAAACCCCACCTTGAGTTTAAAGTCCAAGACTTTGGAATTGGAATCAGTCAAAATGAGTTAAAAAATATTTTCACACCTTTTTTTCAGTGTAACTATACCATGTCTCGACCCTATAGAGGGTTAGGCCTGGGGCTTACAATCAGTAAAAACTTAGTTAAGC
>CALLBC010000004.1 GCA_938001965.1 uncultured Bdellovibrionales bacterium
AGTGCTATTGACTGTACTCAAAATAACTTAGTAATCACTCCCTTGCCGAGAAACAATAATTTTGATGCTTTAGCAAATCTCAAAAGTAAAACTGGTGGAGACCTTTTAAATTACCCAAACTTTATTAGAAATGATCTTGGAATGAGGGTAAGGGTTTCAATGGCTTATACTGAAAATAATATTGAGAAAGAATGTCACTATTCAAAAGATTATTTTCAACCACGAGATATTAATCCACCTCAAATTACAGGCTTATATTTAATTGATAACTACTATGCAAACAGTGTGGATGATGGTGGGACACCAGCAAACTACTGTGCAGGGAATGAGTCCGAAAGTATTGTTACAATAGCTCTTGCTGTTGCTCAAACTGAACTTGAAAATGGAACTGTATATTTATGTAAGGACCTCAGTGGCCCTTTAGATTTTCGTGACACAACATCGGTGAAGTTAAATAACCCGCCTCTTTTGGATGAAAACGGTAATTTTATTAGGCATTGTGGCTGGCTTGATGATAATAATCCACAAAACCTAGGTTTGGCTAGCCCTCCGAAAGCTATAGTATTTAGCCCCACTGAAGGTGTGGTCAATGCCTGGGGAGCAGCTCCTGATATGAATGAGTGGGTTCCATGTGAAAGAGTAACTATGTGTGGAGAAAGACCATTTTCTGCCGATTTAAATGGCGCCTATGGTGATTTGTATAACAAAGGTAATCAAAATAATTCGCAAAACCTTAAAAACGTAGCACTGACTTTAAGATATAGAATACCTGCTAATAAATATTGTCAGTACAATATGGCGGCGGTGGCGTTAGACGTTGCGGGTAATATGAGTGCCGATAATAGTATAGGAAATAATATAGACCATACCCGCTTTACTTTATTAGAAAATATAAATGAAGTTACTGCTACGAATGACTTTATAGACGGCCCTCAAAAAGAGTATGTTCAAAACAATAATATGTTTTTTACTTCATTCAGAACTCCAAATGCAGATGGAGAAATTTCAATGCACATTAACTCAAATGACCGGATGTTGCATATGATTGGCGATGATCTTGATAGAGAAACAGTCAGGCAAGTTAAAAATGATAATAAATTTCGTGCTGTCATGAAAAATAAATATAAAAAAAATACAGCCTTACAAAATGTGCCGGCAGCCTATAGTACTTTTGGACGTATAAGTAAGTATGCAGGCATGGGTAAGTACCCACCTCTTTGTGGTTATAGAAAGCGGTGTGATGTTCCAGGAACACTAAATACAGAATACCCAAGTGGGTACCTCACATGTAACCAGTGTTGTTCACTCCAAGGCCAGTGTTATAAGCCAGACCCTCCCGTGCCGCCTGATAAGCCTGATGTGATAGACCCTATAGTTGTTGTTCTGCCACCAGATCCACCGATAGTGACTCTTCCTCCTGATCCACCAGACCCTCCAGAACCACCACCGGTAGAGGCACCACCCTCGCCTCCTCCGGCACCACCCTCGGCTCCTCCGGCACCACCAGTCGTTGTTGTTGCGCCGCCGGCGCCTGTGGTTACATATTTGCCGCCACCGCCACCGCCGCCTGTGCCGGTAATTCCGGTGCCACCACCAAAGCCTTGTAAAGCCTACAAGCCAAATCATTATATTCCTCAGAAACTTGATGGAGTAAATTGGGTTGATGATTTTGATACAATAGCTAATGATTTTGCCAATCAAGCAAAATATAGACCTGCTATGGATAGGGTTATAACTAATAATAGATGGAGGCTGTACATGAGCTACTCAACTTGTGATGCTGCTACTGGTGAAATTGGTTATGTTTCTCAATTTAGAAACCCTCCCATTGCTAATAAAGAGGAGTTTATTGCTTTTACTTACATAAATTCTGCGCAGAAACCGTACGTAGATGCTGCTTCACTACCTAATATTGAGGGTAATATTCTTCTGACAAATTACAATAACACGCGGGACCCAGTCCCAGCTCCACCCGTGCCTCCGACATTTAAATTTACACATGGGGAGACTTATACAAAAGCCCAAATAGATATGTACCTTGGCGGAGCTACTTTACCAACGAATTCAAAGCTCCAGAAGCACCCAGCTGGCGGTGATCATATGGATATTGGGGGTTATTTAGATGGAAGTACTAATGCCCATTCTGGTGAGATGGGGCGCAATAACTGCAGTTTGTATATAAGTGGTGGTGCATTGGCTACTCAATACCGAGCCTACTATTATAAAGGAAGAACAGATAATGCGGATAAGTTAGCTATTTACTGGGCCTGCCCAGCAGATGCCCCTGGCGCAAAACAGTACCCACTACATTTATAATAAATCATTTAAATGAAATAGCCGTATAATTTACAGCTATTTCTTTAATTAGTAAAAAAGCTAATTTTAATTTTCAGGATTAATGCCGGAGTTAATATCTTCGGCAAGCTTTAAATGGTCCTGGTGGCCTATAAGAGTTTTACTAACTTCAAAAGGAATAGCTGCAACCTTAGATAATTTATCATGCTTTAATTGGATAATTTTCTTGTGTGCATGCTCAATATGTAATTTAAATTCTCCATTGGCGTTTCCTAACATATTTTTAATAGACTCGAGGGCAATGGCTGGAGACTCGGGTTCATTGCAATATAATAAAGAATCACAACCAGCCTCTAAAGCTAGAATGGGAATATCCTCAATGTTATAATGATTTCTGATGGCTTTCATATCGAGGTCATCACTAATAATAATGCCTTTAAAGCGAAGTTCATTTTTTAAAATGTCGGTTATAAATTTTTTAGAAAATGTAACGGGGTGCTGTTCATCGATCTGTGAAAACTTAATATGAGCCGTCATAATAAAGTCAACTTTTGATCGAATGAGTTTTTTATAGGGTTGTAACTCCCTGTTTGTTAAAGTTTCTAGGTTAACGTCTTCAATAGGTAATTCAAAATGACTGTCGGCAATGGTATTACCATGCCCAGGAAAGTGTTTTGCACATGTAAGAATATCCGACTTAATGTACCCTCGAGTTAATGCTGACCCAATTTTAGAAACAATCTCGTGGTCCTCACCAGGGGAGCGGTCACCTATAATTTCATTTTTAGGGTTAGTAAAAATATCAATGCAGGGAGCAAAATCCATATTGATGCCGACAGATTTTAATTCAATTCCCATGGATTGGCTAAATTTAAAAGCCAATGAGGTTGAGTCTAAATCGGCAAGCTTTCTAATGGCGGGCCATTGTGTAAATGGAGGTTTAAGGCGATGAACTCTGCCACCTTCCATGTCGATACTAATTATAAATGGAACAGCATCAAAAGTTTTAAGAGATTGTATCTCCTGGCACAAATTATAAATTTGCTCGGGACTTTCAAGGTTGCGAGCAAACAAGACAACGCCACCAATATTATTTTTAGTTAAAAACTTTTTTTCATCTTGAGTAAGGCTTGTTCCAGAAATTCCAACTTGAAAGAGCTGCCCTAATTTTTTATCTAACACTTAACGTCCTTTAAATTTAAATTGTTCAATTAATTTTAAGTTAAAAATTAGCTAATTAGGAC
>CALLBC010000005.1 GCA_938001965.1 uncultured Bdellovibrionales bacterium
TGGCGTTCCCTACGGGAGTCGAACCCGTGTCTACGCCGTGAAAGGGCGTTGTCCTAGGCCACTAGACGAAGGGAACTTTAGGTGTTTCATAAAAAAAGTGGTGACTCGTCTTGGGCTCGAACCAAGGACCCTCTCCTTAAAAGGGAGATGCTCTACCGACTGAGCTAACGAATCATTATTCCTATGAAGAATGACAATATTTAAAAATATGGCGCATAAGTCAACATGGAATTGCAATTATAATAAAAGCTATACTTATTGTGATGCGGTACAAAATAAGTTTGCTTAAAGCCTGAGCTAAAATAGGGGTTTAACCCAAATAGTCTGCTTACGGCCTGGGCCGACAGATACAACATCTATTGGAGTGCCCAGCTCGCTGCCAATTAGGCTCACTAGGCTCCTAGCCTCAGCAGGTAAGTCCTGTAAGGCCTTAGCTTCAGAAATGTCCTCAGACCAGCCCTTAACCTCTTTATAGATAGGTTTGGCCTTGGCTAAATCACCAGGCGTTGATGGGTAAACTGTGGTGATCTCACCGTTTAACTCATAGCTAGTGCATAGTTTAATATTTTCGAGGCCACTGAGAACGTCGATCTTCATTAAGGCTAAATTAGTAATTCCGTTAATTCGGATGGCATACTTTAAAGCCACTAAATCAAGCCACCCACAGCGCCTTTTACGGCCAGTGGTTGCACCAAACTCTTTGCCCACAGTTCCCATATGGTTGCCAACCTCATCATCAAGCTCTGTAGGGAAGGGGCCTGAGCCAACACGGGTGGTGTAGGCTTTGGTAATTCCAACCACTTTTTGAATTTGATTAGGGCCAATTCCTGAGCCAATACAGGCTGAGCCGGCAATGGTTGATGAGCTTGTTACATATGGGTAAGTCCCGTGAAGTAAATCAAGTAGTGTGCCTTGAGCTCCCTCAAATAGAATTTTTTTATCTGCCTTTAATGCTTGGTGAATTTTATAAGAAGTATTTTTGCAGCGGTAAGGTTTTAACTCTTCAGTATAAACAGCAATCTCTTTAATGAGCTCATCCACATCCACTGGTTTTTTGCCGTACATATGTTCGAGTAAATAATTTTTTTCATCCAGCGATTTTACTAATTTTTCTCTGAGTGTACTTGGGTCAAACAGGTCGCCAAATAAAATGGCTTTTCGTGAAGCACGGTCCTCGTAAGCAGGGCCAATTCCTTTGCCGGTGGTTCCAATTTTTTCATGTTCAGCTTTTTTCTCACGTGCTTGATCAAGCTCACGGTGATACCTTAATAATACAGTGGCAGTGTCTGAGATTAATAACTGCTTAGAATCTTGCAAAAGGCCATTTACTTTTAAGGCTTTAATTTCTTCAACAATAGTTTCAATATCTAAAACGACACCAGTTGAGATAATGCATTTAGTATTTGGGTGTAATACTCCAGAAGGAACTAAGTGTAGAACTGTTTTTTTTCCATCCACAATTAGTGTATGGCCAGCATTTGCTCCACCTTGATATCTTACAACGTAGTCAGATTGAGATGAAAATACATCAACAACCTTTCCTTTCCCTTCGTCTCCCCACTGGGAACCAATAACGATTAAGCCTGGCATAAAACTTCCTTTTTTAAATGTTGCGGTTCTTAACGTATATCTTACAAATTTTAGCTCTCCTAATACTTATGTAAAAATTGTGAATTTGATTCGAGGTATCACATATAGCTGTGCATTGAGGGTGATTTTATTATACTATGGTGGGAAATAACTTGTGATCCAACCAATTAGTGCATTCAAAAGAAGCATTTTCAAAGGCCTCTTCCGTAAAGGCCCCAATATGTGGGCTTAATAGAACATTATCAAGCTCAAATAACTCACTGTTTTGAGGGATGGGCTCTTGTTCAAAAACATCTAAGCCAGCGGCTTCAATAGTTTTACTCTTTAAAAGTTTAATTAGGTCAGCTTCATTGATGCAGGGGCCACGGGAAGTATTAATTAATATAGTGTTTTTTTGAGCTAATTTTAAATTGCTTTCGTTGAGCAAAGACCTTGTCTCATCAGTTAGGGGAGTGTGAAGTGAAATTACATTAGAAGTACTAATTAAATCTTTTAAATCAGAAACTTTAGAGACTTTATGTTCGTTAAAGTAATCTTCTGATTTGTAGGGGTCATAGGCTTGCAATTTCATATTAAAGGCATGAGCAATTTTGGCCACTTTAGAGCCAACATTCCCTAAGCCAACAATACCCAGTGTTTTGCCATATAAATCAGTGCCTCGATTTAACAGTGCTTTCCATTGTTTATTATTTAATGCAGAAGTTGAGGCATTTAAATTCTTGGCTAAAGAAAGCAATAAGGCAAAGCTATGCTCTGCTGCACTAATGGAGTTGACTTCTTTTGGGTTGTAAACTTCAATTTTATTTTGTTCGCAAAGTTTTAAGTTAATGTGATCTAACCCACTTGTGGCCGTGGCAATAAATTTTAACTGAGGGGCCATTGCAAGTAGGTCTGAATCAATTTGAGTTTTACTTCTTATTAACAAAGCATCGGCTGTTGGGAGATGAGCTAATAATTCATTGTGGTTTTTGATATGTACTAAATTGGCCTTGCTCTCAAGCTCCTTGAGAGAGTCCGTATGGAAAGGGTTAGTAATTAAAATATTCATTATAATCTTTACCCATATTAAGTTTAAAGTTAGAAATGGCAGTGTTGAATTGGTCGCTACTAATTTTGTAATCTTGTAATGAAAGTGCATCATTAATGGCTGTAAGGGTGTCTATGTAATCTTGCTTGTGGATAAAGCCCATATGGCCAATTCTGAGAATGTTTCCTTTAAGCTGCTCTTGTCCACCCATTATGGTGATATTAAATTGGCTTTCAATTTCCTTTCTAAGCTTTAAACCATCCACCTCTTTAGGAACTTTAATTGCAGTTAATGAAGGGGCCGGCTGGGTAGATAGCAAAGAAAGCCCTAATTCAGTAATTGCTATTTGAAACGCAGAAGAGCAGGATTTAGTGTACTGAATTCGTTGTTTCAGTTTTTCGCCTTCAAACTCTTTAAGTACAAAATTTAAAGCAGAAATATGGCTAACTAAAGAGCTAAAGCGAGTTTGATTTTTTAAATTACTTTTTTTCTCAGGGCCAAGGTCAAAATAGTACTTGGGTAAATTGGAGGTTTGGTATTTTTCCCAGGCCAGACTGGATAGGCAAATGAAGCTTAAACCCGTTGGCAGCATAAATGCTTTTTGCGAGCCAGCCACAAGAACATCAACTCCTGTGGAGCCCATGTTTATATCGCTGACAGCAACACTTGTAATTCCATCCACCAGAAATAAAATTTCACTATTATGTTTTTTTATAATACTTCCAATTTCATTGATAGGGTTTATTGTGCCAGTGCTAGTTTCAATGCCTTGGCATAATACGGCAGCATAGTTATTTTTTGACAGCTCATTTTTAACCAGTTGCGGGTCAACGGGTTTTCCCCACTCTGTTTCAATGATAGTGGTATTTAATTTAAAGTTACTAGCCATATCTGCCCATCGTTGTCCGAACTTACCAGAAACTAAGCAAAGAACCTTATCATCGTCACATAAAGTGTTCACAAGGCTTGCTTCCATGGCAGCACTTCCAGTGCCAGGAATAATTAAAACGGGTTGGTCAGTGTTAAAAACTGTTTTTAACTGCTTTAAAGTGTCAGCCAATAAGCTTTCAAATTCTGGAGTTCTATGATGAATAATTGGCTCAGCAAACTTACTCAAAACTAGAGGGGATATGGGTACGGGGCCAGGGGCCATTAGTTTTTTTGCCATAAATAAGACAATTCAGCTTTTTTAAGAAAATGTCCACTAAATTTATTAAAGAACCCATATTTGGGCTCTTTAATAACTATTTTCTTAAGTTTTTTTGACAGTTTAAACTGCAGGTGAGTATATTTTAGCTATGCAACTGTGCCTCACCATTTTTATAGCTTTTCTTTCAATTTCCTGTGCTTATGAGCTAGGCTATAAAAGTAAAAATTTACCAGGCGCTCATACCCAAATTAAGATCCCAATGTTCACTAACGAAACTAAAATCATTGGAGCTGAGACTTACTTTACAAATGAGTTAAAAAGGCAATTTTATCGCTCAAAAATAGCAAATATTTCTGATGATGCTCCCGTGAAAATAGTTGGGAAAGTAAGAAGAATTTATATTGATCAAGATGCCAGGGGTAGTAAAGAGGATTTTCCCAATTTACCGGCCAATACGGTTATAACTACCAGTTATAACATGACTATTGATGTTAAAATTGAAATGGTGAGAAAGGCCGACGCCAAAGTTATTTGGCAAAGTGAGTTTTCTGACTTTTTATTATACAGTGGCGCACAATTGAAATTAGAGGGTGTGAACTCATCAAATACCCTATATAATCAAAGTGCAGTTCAAAATAACATACAAAAACTTGCCAGTATTATGATGTCAGAGGCTCATAACCGTTTGACGGAGAACTTTTAGTGACTTTAGACCTTAGAAAACTTCAACAATCACTATCTAAATACGCAGCAGCCCCATTATATTTTTTAGTAGGTGCCGATGAGTATATGGTTGATGAAGCTTTGCATGCCATAAAAAATAAAGTTGTGTCTGATGGCATGGATGATTTTAACTTTAATCAGTTCAGTGGCACTGATACTAAAGGGCCTAGAATATTAGACCATGTTGAAACATTGCCAATGATGTCTGATATGAGAATGGTGTTAGTTAAGCGAGCCGAGAGCCTTAAAGAAAAGGACTGGGA
The DNA here is from genome assembly GCA_938001965.1 of uncultured Bdellovibrionales bacterium. Classification (GTDB taxonomy): domain Bacteria; phylum Bdellovibrionota; class Bdellovibrionia; order Bdellovibrionales; family UBA1609; genus JAHDIR01. The sequence continues at coordinate 4,754 of CALLBC010000005.1, forward strand.
AGCCTTAACACCAATTTTGGAAGAGGTAGTAGAGACTTGCAGCTTAGTCTTTGTTTTTAATAAAATTGATAAAAGAAAAAAGTTTTATAAGCTGGCTCAGAAAAAAGGTGTGATCATTGATTTAAAAACGCCCTATGATAATCAAATTCCTAGTTGGATTGAATATATAGCTCATCAAAATAAAGTTTCATTGTCAGGAGAGGCCACAGCTATTTTATTCCAGTTGGTTGGCAATCATTTGATAGAAGTTAAAAATGAAATTTTAAAATTAAAATCATTTAAGCAAAAAA
>CALLBC010000006.1 GCA_938001965.1 uncultured Bdellovibrionales bacterium
TAATATAAATGTTGAAAAATATTAGGATTTCTTTTATGTTTTGGCCTTAAAGTAATGTACAGCCATCTGTAACTCAGACTAAGGAGAGGTATTTATGAAGTCAATAGGTCTTATCATTTTGTCATTTTTATTTTTAGGTTGCACAACTGTGCCTGTGCAGAACATCGATAATGTAACAATTATGCCAACACAAACTAAAGAGCATGTGAAGAGAGTTATTACAAATGCAGCTACTGCTAGAGGCTGGAAGGTGAGTGAAAAGAATGATAGCACTATTAGAGCTCAGCTGTTCGCTCGTAAGCACGAAGTTGTAATTGATATAGCTTACTCAGGGAGTAGCTTTAGTATTTCTTATGTAGATAGTAAAAACATGAATTATGATGGAGAAACTATACATAAAAAATACATGGCTTGGATTGAGCGTTTAAGAACTGATATTTTAAGAAACATGTAAGCTGATTAAGGTTGATTGATTGAAGTTTAAAGTTAAAAAAGGAAAGTCTTGGTTAAGTGCTACTTACCCAGGGCCTAGTTTAATTGATGATAGTGTTCCGCTCCAATTTGAGAGTTCTGACAAGTATCAACCAAAACACCTAACAAAAGGCCAATCAAGAAGGATGAGTCTACTGTCTAAAATGACTGTAGATTTATCATTAGATGTGGCTGCTGGTGAAAAAATTGACAAGGCTATCTTTGCTAGCCGCCATGGTGAGCTTGGCAATAGTACTCACCTAATAGATTTAATAACTGAAAGTGAGTTATTATCTCCAACTAAATTTACCCAATCTGTGCATAATACTTCATCTGGATTGTTTTCAATATTATCAGAAAATAAATCCTCTTCAGTTTCAATTTCTGCAGGTGAGAATAGTTTTATAATGGGCTTAGTGAGTGTGTATACTCATTTACAAGTTAACCCTCATGATCAAATCCTATTTGTTTTTTCGGATTGCTCTTTACCAGAGCGCTATAAAAGCAGCACAAGTGATGGAATAGATGATCATGTTATGGCATTGATATTTAATAATGATTCCCCAGTAAGCTTTGAAATTAAACCGGGTAGTGAAAGTAATAATACTAGCTCAGAATTTCCATTTGCAGTTGATTTTATTAGTTGGTTATCAGGTAAGGATGAAGAAAGGTTATTTGCAAATGAGAGCTTAACTAACTGGGTCTTCACAAAATGTATATAATAATAAAGGCATATAAGGCACTACTTTCATTAGGTGGGTTTGTTGGTTTTGGTATAGGTGGAATTTTATTTTCATTTATAGTTTTTCCAATAATGAAAGTAGTGATTAAAGACAAAAATAAATTACGTGTTAAATCTAAACTATGTGTTCATTATGCATTTAAATTATTATTTAATTATTTAAATTTTACCGGTGTTATTAGTTATAAAATTAAGGGTTATGATAATTTTAAAGATGATAAGTCTTGCTTAATTGTTGCTAATCACCCTTGTTTGATAGATGTGGTTGCCATAATTAGTTTGTATAAAAATGCCACCTGTATAGTTAAAGAGGCCTTATTTAATAATCTATTTTGCAAGCATGTTTTACGAGGGGTTGGTTATATACCGAACTCCCACAGTCCTGAACTTATGCTTAAACAGTGTGAGGAGTCTCTCGACAGAGGGGATGTGCTGATCATATTCCCAGAAGGGACAAGAACCACAGATGGGCAGCCCATGGTTTTACAGCGAGGGGCAGCAAGGATAGCCTATCTTCTGAAGGTGCCTATTAGGGCGTTGAGGATTGATGTTAAGCCTTTATTCTTAACAAAATTAAAGCCTTGGTACGATATGCCTATTGAGTCTGTGGACTTTACTATTGAAGATCGTGGTATGATTTCCATAACTCCCATATTAGAAGCTGGCTTTAAAGCCCCTATTGCTGCCAGGCGTCTTACTCAAAAGATTGGGGAGAGCATTGATTTTTCATATAAGCCTGGTTAGACTTCGGTTTCATCAATCACCTGTATTTTAAGGCTTTTAGGGAACATTATGAGCTTACAAATAGAAGTTAAAGAGCTAGTTATAAATACGCTCAATTTAGAAGATATCACAGTTGATGATATCAAAGATGATGCTCCCTTATTTGTTGGTGGTTTGGGCTTGGATTCAATTGATGCCTTAGAGCTTGGTGTGGCTATCAAGAAAAAATATAACATCACTATTGATGCTGATAGCGGTGGAGCTGAAAAGCACTTTGAATCTATTAATTCACTTGTAAGTTTAATTGAGTCGGCAAAATAGGTTTTTTATATGCACAGTAAAGAGCAAATAATAGATAAAGTGACTTCAATGATTGAAGAGTTATTTGAAGTGCCAAAATCTAATATTAAATTAGAAAGCCGCTTGTTTGAAGATTTAGAGCTTGATTCCATAGATGCCATTGATTTAATTACTGAATTACAAAGCTATATTGGTAAACGTTTAGATCCTGAACAGTTTAAAAATGTGCGAACAGTGGCTGACATTGTTACCGCCTCAGAAAACATCCTTAAAGCACAAGAAAACAAAGCTCAAACAGATCAGCTAGAGAATGATAAGTAAAGTATATAAGGTTTTGTTAAGCCTTTCTTTGGTTTTATATCCAATTATATTTTTTATAGGCTTAAAGTATTATGACTTTTCAAAGGTCTCCATTTCATTAGTTGTATTGGTTTTTTTAAAATTATTTATTCCCGCTAAATATAACCTGTTAGGTCCGTACTTAAACTATGCACTAGTATTAGTGGTTGGCTTTAATTTATTGGGGTATTTTTTACAAGAAGAGTCCTTAGTTAAATTGTACCCAGTAATAATGAATATAAGTTTGCTATTAGTTTTTGCCCTAAGTCTTTATAATAAAAAACCAATCATTCAAGATTTTGCCAGGCGATTTGAAAAAAGGGAGTTACAGCCAAAAGAACTAAACTATACAAAAAATGTAACCTATTACTGGACTATATTCTTTTTTATTAACGCACTAGTTTCTGCTTATACAGTTTACTTTGCAAGTACTGATACTTGGGTGCTGTATAATGGTTTAATAAGTTATATTTTAATTGGTGTTAGCTTTGCTGTTGAGTATTTAATTAGGATTAGTTTTAAAAAAAAGTGGAAGATCACATGAGTAGTTTTAACTTAACATCTCAAGTAGAGCTATCTGAAGAGTTTATTTTAAGAGTCAATGGCTTAAAAAAACAACTGGAGTGGGATAAACCCAGTTCTGTGGCAGTAGTGAGTAATAATAGTTTCAATTTTTTAATTTGTATTATTTCTGCTTTGAGCTCAAACATTAAACTTGTTTTGCTGCCAAATTATGAACAAGGAACTATTGAGAATTATAAAAATAATTCTAACTTGGTATTAGACGATAATTACCTTGAGTTGAGTGCTAGCCAATCTGATGTGGGAAATGGCTTAGATATATTAATACCAAAAAACTCTGTTGTAACTTTTTATACTTCAGGGAGTTCAGGTGACTCTTTAGCAGTTAATAAAACATTCCAAAACTTACTTAATGAAGTAGAAGTTTTGGATCAGGTGTTTGGGGTTAACACAAATGATTTTACTTATTATTCAACGGTCACTCACCAACATATTTATGGGTTTTTATTCAAACTTCTTTGGCCGTTATTAAAAAACAAAAAAATAAACTACGCCGTTATTAAGTACCCTGAAGAATTAATCGGCATAAGCACTCCATTTGTACTAATATCCAGCCCTGCATTTTTAAAAAGAATTTACTTTTCAAGTGACATAAGTATTAGCAACTGCAGGTGTGTTTTTAGTTCGGGGGGGCCGTTGTCCTTTGAAAGTTCTCAAGCCTGCAGTAAAATTTTTGGAGTTACTCCTACTGAGGTGTATGGGAGTACAGAAACTGGTGGAATTGCTTACCGTAAAAATGAAAGTGGAGAGGTTCCTTGGCAATTATTCCCTAAGGTTAGCTTGGTTTTAAATAAAAGTGGCTATGCTGTGAGAAGTGATTACTTTGATGAGGATGAGTTTACATTATCAGATCATTTAAAAGAAGTGGGTAGCAGGGAATTTATTTTACTTGGAAGGAAAGATCGTATTGTAAAAATTGAAGAAAAAAGAGTGAGTTTAGACTCTATTGAGTCTAAAATAAATAGGCTTCCTGAAGTGGCCCACAGCAAGGTTATTGCTATTGAGGTTCAAAACAGGTTAAAATTAGCCGCAGCAATAGTATTGTCAGATCTTGGGAGAAAAAAGTTACTCTCAGATGGAAAAAAAGGTTTAAAATATTTAATAACTGAAAATTTAAAAAAGTACTTTGAGGCAGTAACATTGCCAAAATATTATAGGTTTATTGATAGGTTCGAGGAAAATTTAAATGGAAAAATTACTAATGAGTATATAAAAGGTTTGTTTGATGTTTGAGTATATGCCTCCAAATGAAGATATAAGTAGTGGTGAGAACCATAAACATATTGAAATAACTTTTCCGGAAGATTACCAATTTTTTAAAGGCCACTTTCCAGACTTTGCTCTTTTGCCGGGTATGATTCAAGTTCATTTGGCTATTCAGTTCGCTAAAGATAAATTTATTTTAAAAGGTGAATTTTTAGGCTTTAAGTCAGTGAAGTTCTCTAGTCCATTAATTCCCAATGAAAAAGTGGTATTAGAACTAGAGTATTCTCCGGCAAAAAAAGTACTTAATTTTATATATAAAAAGAATGAGTTAGATTTTTACTCTAAAGGTTCAATACTAATCTCATGAGTGATTCACTAAAGTACTGTTTTATTATCCCATGTTACCAGCATTCAAAGTTTTTAGACTTGGTTTTAAATTCTCTTGAACCGTTTAACTATCCCGTGATTTTAGTTAATGATGGCAGTGATGAGGCAAATTCCCTAGAAATAAAAACTATAAGTTCGAAGTATAAAAATATAAAGTTGTTAGTGCATAGCAAAAACCAAGGCAAAGGAGCTGCGGTAAAAACGGCTTTTAAAGAAGCATACAGTGATGGCTATACCCACGCCATACAAGTGGACTCTGATGGCCAGCATGAGCTTCAGAAGGTTAGTGATATGGTGGCAATAAGTAAGCAATATCCTCGGGCTGTAATTTCTGGCAAGCCAGTTTATGATGAATCCGTTCCTGCAGGAAGGCTATATGGTAGAAAATTCACTCAAATGTGGGTTTACTTTGAAACCTTTAGTACAAAGTTAGAAGACACTATGTGTGGGTTTAGAATTTACCCACTTGCACAAACAGTTAAGTTAATTAATGAGGCTTATATTGGCCAAAAAATGGATTTTGATATTGAAATTTTAGTAAAGCTATTTTGGCGTGGAGTAACAACCAAATATGTTCCTGTTAAGGTTGTTTATCCCGATGACGGAGTTTCCCATTTTAGAATGTTAAAAGATAATTGGTTGATCATTAAAATGCATACACGTTTGATGTTTGGTATGATTCCAAGAATTCCTAAATTACTTTTTAAAAAAAATAATGATGAACATTGGGCTAAGCAAGAAGAGCGCGGTTCAGAAAGTGGTATGAAAATTTTATTATTTATATATAATCTTTTAGGCTATCGCTTTATGTGTTTTCTTCTTTATTTTGTGTCGTTTTATTATTATCTTTTCCCTGGTAAAGTGGGTGAAGCGTCTAAAAAATATATTTCTATTTATAAATCCTATTGTGAAAAAAATAATATTGAGGAAAAGCCAATTAGTGTTTTTAAGCATATTCATGCCTTTTCTAGAATGGCCTTAGACAAAGTCGCTGTTTGGCAAGAGGATATATCCTATGATGATATTGGGGCTAGTGATGTGGAAGCCCTGCATAGTTTGTATGAAGAAGGTAAGGGAGCATTATTTATTAGTTCCCATTATGGGAATATTGAGATTAGTAGGGCTATGGGCCGAAAGTTCCCTGAGTTTAAAATCAATGCCTTGATGTACACTGAAAATTCTAAAAAATTTAGAGGATTAATTAAAGCCATTAATATTGAGGCAGAAGTGAATGTTATTTCAGTGGATAATTTTGGAATAGATGCCGCTATTATATTACAAGATAAAGTTGATAAAGGGGAGTGGGTTTTTATTCTTGCTGACCGATTATCTGTGTCTGAGAGCAAGCAAACCTATACGGTTAACGTGCTGGGTCAACCTGCTAAGCTTCCTAAGGGGCCATTTTTGTTAGCTAACTTGCTAGGAGTTCCAGCTTATTACTTTCATTGCTATAGAGATAAAAATAAATTTCGCTTCAAGCTCAAAGAGTTGATATATAAAGACAAAAGTAGATCTAGTAGGGAAAAGGAAATTGCTAGGTCAGCCGAAGAATTTGGAAAAGAACTTGATCATTTGATTACATCTGACCCAAAACAATGGTTTAATTTTTTTAAATTTTGGAACATTTAATGGATAAGCATTTAGTACTGGGTGATCAGCCCTTAACAATTGAAGACGTAATTAATGTGGCAGAAAATGCTTACACTGTTTCATTGTCTAAAGAAAAGTCTTTTGTTGATAAAATTAATGCTTCAAACAATTACTTAAAAAATTTAATTGATAATGATGTTAATATTTATGGAGTAACTACTGGCTTTGGTGACTCTTGTGAAACATTAGTGGAGAAGGGCCAATTAACGGACTTGCCATTATATCTTTCCAGGTATCACCAGTGTGGTTTAGGTGATTTTTTTACTCCTAAACAGGCTAGGGCTGTGCAAATCACGCGTCTTTCATCTTTAATTCAAGGAAAGTCTGGTGTTAGCTTTGGGTTGTTAAATTTAATGGTTGAGCAATTAAACCATAATATTTCTCCCAAAATCCCTCAAGAAGGGTCAGTTGGGGCTAGTGGTGATTTAACGCCATTGGCATATCTAGCATCTACATTAGTGGGAGAGTCTGAGCTTTATTTTGAAGGTAAGTATCAACCCACTATGGATGTTTATAATAAGTTGAACTTAAAGCCTATTAAGTTACAGCCGAAAGAAGGCTTAGCACTAATGAATGGAACTGCTGTTATGACAGCGCTTGCCTGTTCTGCTTTTGAAAAGGCCAGTTATTTATGTAAAATTTTAAGCCGAGTGACTGCTATGAGCTGTCTTGCCATAAAAGGAAATAAACAGCATTTTGCCGAAGGCTTATTTGTGGCTAAGCCATTTCCAGGTCAAGCATTGATTGCTAAGCAAATTCGTTCTGACTTAGACTTACAAAAAAAATCTCCTAATGCCGGAAGAATACAAGATAGATATTCTATTCGTTGTGCGCCCCATGTTATTGGTGTCTTACAAGATGCACTCCCATTTTTTAAAAAATTAATTGAGACTGAATTAAATAGTGCAAATGATAACCCATTGATCGACGCAGAAAATGAAGAAATCCTTCATGGTGGAAATTTTTATGGAGGCCATATAAGTTTTGTAATGGATTCCATGAAAAATTTAGTGGCTAACTTATCTGATTTAGTAGATCGTCAAATGGCATTAGTTGTTGATAGTAAATTTAATAATGGTTTGCCAGCAAACTTATCTGGGGCCAGTAAAGACAGTAAAAATGTTTGTCATGGTTTTAAAGCAGTGCAGATTGGAGTATCCGCTTGGACGGCAGAAGCCTTAAAAAATACTATGCCAGCCAGTGTGTTTTCGCGCTCAACCGAGTGTCATAACCAAGATAAAGTCAGTATGGGAACAATTTCTGCTAGAGATTGTTTGCGAGTTATTCAGCTTACTCAACAAGTGGCTGCAGCCTCTGTTCTAATAACTAGCCAGGCTTTACAGTTGCGTTTGAATTCAGGTGAATTCAAAGAAGAGCATTTATCTGAGGATGTGAAAAGTTTTAAAGAGGATGTTTTAAGCCAATTTAAATTAGTTGAAAAAGATAGGCCACTAGATTTAGACTTAAGACGATTTGTAAATTTTATTGATCAAAGAAGATGGAAGTTATATCAATGAAGCTACTGTTAAGCCTAATATTACTTTCGTCGGTGGCAAATGCGGCAACACATGATCTTGTATTCAAAAAGATTTCAGAAAATAAAAAACTATCAGGTAAATTCACTCAAGAAAGGGTGATAAAAAGCTTAGACACCCGCTTAAATTCAAGTGGTACCTTTTCCTATGATATTGGGCAAAAGCTTGTTTGGAATCAGCAAAAGCCTCAATCTTCAGAAATGATAATATACAAAGATAAAATCATTCAAAAAATGGATGGTTTGCCAGAGCAAAGTATTACTAAAAAAGATAAACCATCTATTTTTAAAATAAATGAAATTATTTTTTCAATATTATCTGGTAAAGCTGGCCAGTTAAAAAAACTCTTTAACATTAAGAGTACGGGTAATGCGAATAAATGGGAAATTAGTTTGAGCCCACAAAAAGATGTTATGAAAAAAATATTCACCACTATAAAATTGTCGGGTGGTCAATTTATCAAAACTATTATTTTGAGTGAAACCAATGGAAATAGCACGAATATAAAATTTGATATTGCCGAGAAGAGTATTGAAAAATAAAAAAATTAAAATCTGGAGTTTCTTAGTACTTGTAGTTGCAGTGCTTTCTGTTTTTACTTTTTTAAAAGGTGTAAAAGTAAACTCAAGTATCATGGATATCTTGCCCAATACTAAACCTGGTAGTGAATGGGAAAAACCCTTAGTAAAATTTGAAGATAAGTTAAACTCTAACTTTTTATTTATTATTCTAGCTGACTCAATGGAGCTGGCTGAGATATCTGCTGCCGAAGTGAATGCACGCTTAGTAAAAAGCAACTTATTTAAAAGTGTAAATTATAAAGTTAATACCAGTGAATTTGAAAGCCTGTATAATACCTATTATCCTCACCGAGCAAAGTTAATGACTCAAAAACAAAAGTTAATATTTAGGTCTGGGCAACAAGATATTTGGGTCAAACAGACTGTTGCTGAGCTCTACTCTCCGTTTGGGTCACTAGCTGCAGCAAATTTGCAGGGAGACCCTCTTGGCCTGTTTAGGGAGTTTATAAGCCAACTTGGAGGTGGTGGCCAACTAGAGAATAAAGATGGTCTAATGGTTGCTGATTATAAAGGTGATGTGGCTATATTTATTTCTGCAGAAGTAAATAATAATCTAAATGAATTTGAATCAAAGAGCCTAACATTAGTCAAAGAGTTAAAAACATCTGTAAAAACTAAATTTGGTTCACAGTTACTTTCTACTTCACCAGCTTTGTACTTCGCCGATGGTGCTGAGAGATCAATGGCAGAGTCTGCTTTACTTACTTTTTTGGCGATCACCTTAATTATTATAATATTTCTATACTTTTTTTCCTCTCTAACTCCTTTGTTAGTTTCAATCTTAACAATATTATTTTCTTCTTTGTCTGGGTTTGTAGTTACTCATTTTATATTTTCTGAGATCCATATTATGAGTATGCTTTTAAGTATTAGCTTGTTAGGTATTGTTGCTGATTATTGTATTCATTACTTTGTACACATCAATAACGGGGCTGATAACAAAAGTGTAATCAATAAAATAAAGCGCCCAATGCTATATGGTTTAATAACATCTATTTTTGGGTATATGCTGTTGTTTTTGTCTAACTTAAGTATTTTAAAGCAAATGAGTGTATTTGCTTCGGTGGGGTTGTTTGTTGGTTTTATAACTGTAATTTCAATATTTCCAACACTCAATATTTCTCCATTTAAACAAAGAAGTTTTTTGAATATAACGGGAAAGCTTAGTCCTAAAGTATTTATCATATTAATTTCTTGTTGTAGTTTGCTTGTTGTAATGAGCCTTTTGTTCGGTCTTGTGAGCTTTGACGATGATGTTAAAAAATTACAAAAGCCATCAATGGATCTAAGCTCTGACGAAATTATTATCAAAGATATACTGGCATATAATAATACGGGCACTTACTATTTGGTAAGGGGTAAGAGCACTTTAGAGCTTTTAAAAAATGAAGAAGATTTTTTAGGAAAAACTAATGTTCGTGGCTCAGCAATGAGTAATTATATACCAAGTTACTCTTCCCAAGAAGAAAGCTTAAGGGCGTATCTCAAACTAGAACCCACAATATTAAATTTATACAATAAGCTTAATATTAAATATAAATTTGATATGCCAGATACTAAAAATTATATTGAGCCAGAAGAGTTGATGGGTGTCTTAAAACAACTTCCCATATACAACCAATGGTTAGGAGTCTTTCCAGATAGTAATTACTATTCCTCTGTGGTTCTGTTTGAAGAAATAGGGAAGAGTGTAAAAGGTAATCCTAATGTGTTAAAAGTTAATAAAACAGCCCAAGTTTCAACCTATTTTGAAAAATTAAGAAAAACTTTAATTAATTACTATTTAATATTACTTGTTATTATTTTTATTTTATTTGCTTTTAAATTTAATTTTAAAAATTCATTGAAGTTAATATTGCCGCCGGTGGTTTCAGTGGGTGTTTCTTTAGTGGTTTGCTCCCTGTTGTCGCCATTAAATATTTTCAATATTTTAGCTTGTGTATTGGTTTTCACACTTGGGGTTGATTATACCTTATTTTATTTTTATTCAGGCAATAAAAACTTGGTTTCAAAGTCTATTTTTATATCTGTGTTAACCACTATTTCATCTTTTGGGATATTATTCATTAGTGAAACACAAGCTATTTCCAGCTTTGGAGCAACTGTTTTTATGGGTATGATCATGGTTTATATTTTGTCGCCTGTGGCTAAAAAACCTATAGAGTGCTCTAAAAACTAGTGATGGGGCCTAGAGTCAAAGTGATTTGTGATTTAGTATGTGCTGTTGAGCCACCTGTTGATTCCTGTGATGTGGTCAGCTCAAAAATATTGATTCTTAGCTAAAGTGGCTATACAAATAACTTTGGTATTTTATGGCTCAAATCTATTTAAATTCATTAGGTATTTGTAACGCTCTTGGTAGCTCTTTAGCAGAGGTTTCTGCTCAACTATTTTCTGAGTCTCCCCAGCTTAGCTCTTATGATGTTAATTTAATTTCTGGAAATAAAACCCCATTTTTAAATGTTAAAGGTGAACTTCCTAAAATTCCTGACCACTTAGTTGGTAAATTTAAATCCCGTAATAATCAACTGAGCTTGTTAGCTATGAAGGAAGTAGAGTCCTCAGTAATTAAGTTGAAATCTAAATATGGTCCTGAGCGAATTTCTGTGGTTATGGGTACAAGCACTTCCGGAATCAGTGAATATGAGGAACAGCTAATGTTGGAAGAGGGGGCTTTGGATAAGGGTTATAATTACTCTGTGCAAGAAGCGGGAAATACTAGCGAGTTTGTAGCAAACTATTGGGGGCTTAAAGGTTTTGCCTATACTATCTCAACAGCCTGCTCATCCAGTGCAAAAGCAATAGCTGAGGCAAAACGATTAATTAACTCTGGGTTGGCAGATGTAGTTATAGCCGGTGGAACCGATAGCTTTTGCAAGCTCACACTAAATGGTTTTGATAGTTTAGACGCAGTTTCTTACAAGGCCACAAACCCATTTAGTGCTAACCGCTCTGGAATAAATATTGGAGAAGGATCAGCAATTTTTGTGGTTAGTAAAGAAGAGGCAGAAATAAGTTTATTGGGTACAGGTGAGTCCTCTGACGCTCATCATATCTCAGCTCCAGATCCAACGGGTTATGGGCCTGAAAGAGCTTTAAGGCAGGCTCTCGATGAAGCTGGTGTAGAGCCGGGGGATATTGGCTATATTAACTTGCATGGAACTGGCACAACTAAGAATGACTCAATGGAGTCCTTATTGGTGAATAGGCTTTTTGGGAGTGAAACTTTAGTTAGTAGTACAAAGCCATTAACTGGCCATACTTTAGGGGCCGCTGGTGCTCAGGAGTTAGGATTAACTTATTTAACTCTTCTTAATAAAGATTCTAAACTTCCTATGCACTTTTGGGACAATGAGATTGACGAAAGCTTGAAGCCATTAAAATTTGTTAATAAAGATTCCCAACTAGTTAAACCTATATGTATGAGCAATTCTTTTGCCTTTGGTGGCAGTAATGCATCAGTAATTATTGGTCGGGTGTAGATGGAAGAGGTTTTATTTAATTTACTTCCGCAAAGACCGCCACTGTTGTTATTGGATAGTGTAAATAACGAAAGTATTGAGGCTTTTTCTGCTGAAACAGTTATAACTAAAGATAGCTTGTTATTAAGCGGAGACTCTGTTCCTGCTTGGGCTGGTATTGAATATATGGCACAAGCTGTTGCAGCCTACCACAGTAGTTTTATCAAAGAGGGTGATAAGGTAGAGATTGGTTTTATCGTGGGTGTTAGAAATTACAAATCTAAAGTCAGTGATTTTAAGATTGGTGAAAAGTTGGTTATGAATGTTGAAGAAATTGTAATTGATAATGGGATAGGTAGTTTTAACACGACAATTTCTATTGATGGGAAGGTTGTCACAGAGACAAAAATGACAACATATATTCCAACAAAAGAACTATTACTAAAATTTAAAGGAGAGCAATAATGAATTCAGTTTTAGTGACTGGTGCCAGTAAAGGTCTGGGAAAAGATATTGCTTTGAAGCTTGGTGAAAACGGTTTTGATGTTATCGTTCACTACGGATTTGATTCTGAAGGTGCCGAGCAAACGTTAAATGACATTAAAAGCAAAGGTGGATCGGGTAGAGTTATAAGTTTTGATGTTAAAAACCGCGATGAGGTTAAGACTAAACTAGAGTCTGACATGAATGAGCATGGAGCATACTATGGGGTTGTGAGTAACGCTGGTATTTGTCGCGACACTGCATTTCCGGCAATGGCAGATAGTGATTGGGATGATGTTATTAATACAAATTTAAATGGATTTTATAATGTTGTTAGGCCTTGTATTATGCCTATGATAAAGCGAAGAAAACCTGGTCGAATAGTTGCAATGTCTTCGGTTTCTGGTGTTGCCGGTAATCGTGGTCAGGTGAATTACTCAGCGAGTAAGGCTGGCTTAATTGGCGCTGTTAAGTCATTGGCCATAGAGCTCGCAAAAAGAAATATTACTGTTAATTGTGTGGCACCAGGCTTAATAGATACAGGTATGATTAATGAAGAGATTTTTGAACATGCAAAAAAATTAATTCCTATGCAGAGAATGGGAAAGCCTGAAGAGGTGTCAGGACTTGTTAATTATTTAATGAGTGACAGCGCTTCATATATAACAAGGCAAGTAATTTCGGTGAACGGAGGAATGGTCTAATGAAAGCAAGGGTAGTGGTAACTGGAATGTCAGGGGTTACAGCATTAGGCAATAGCTTCGAAGAAATAGAACCAAATTTAAAAGAGTTAAGAAATGCTGTTGTAAAAATGGATGAGTGGGAACGCTTTGATGGGCTAAATACTCAGCTGGCTGCTCCTATTAATAATTTTAAAATGCCTGACTATTATACTAGAAAAGATATTCGCTCTATGGGGCCAATTTCTCAAATGTCTACATTATCAATAGAACATGCTCTTAAGGGGGCCAATTTATATGATAATGAGATCATTCGCGATGGTCGTGCCGGTATTGCTTATGGATCTAGTGCGGGAAGCACAAAACCTGTGTTGAACTTTTGTAGTATGTTTACTAATAACTCTACAAGAGGAATTACAGCCACCACATACATAAAAATGATGGGGCACACTTGTGCTGTTAATGCATCTATTTATTTTGGTTTACGAGGTAGGGTGATCCCAACTTCTACAGCCTGTACTTCAGGAAGCATGGCTATTGGGTATGCTTATGAGGCTATTCAAAATGGACATCAAAAAATTATGGTGAGTGGTGGTGCAGAAGAGCTTTGCCCAAGTGAAGCTGCCGTTTTTGATACTCTTTTTGCCACCAGTGTAAAAAATGATAGTCCAAAGTTAACACCGTCACCCTTTGATAAAGATCGCGATGGATTAGTTCTAGGTGAGGGTGCAGGAACTTTAATACTTGAGGACTATGAAAGTGCAAAGCAAAGAGGTGCAAACATTCTTGCTGAGGTGGTGGGCTTTGGTACCAATTGTGATGCAACCCATGTAACTCACCCAGAGAAAGAAACCATGAGAGTGGCTATGGAGTTAGCATTAAAAGATGCTGAGCTTGAAGCCAGCGATATTGATTATGTAAATGGGCACGGGACCGCCACTGAGCGTGGTGATATTGCTGAATCGCAGGCCACTGCAGAGCTTTTTGGAAATAATGCTCCTTACAGCACATTAAAAAGTTACTTTGGTCATACATTGGGAGCATGTGGCTCTATTGAATCTTGGCTTTCCATTGAAATGATGAACAAGGGGTGGTTCTCTCCTACTATAAATCTGGAGAGCGTGGATGAGCGCTGTGGAGACCTTGATTATATTAAAGGTAAGGGGCGTGAGTTAGATTGTAAATATATAATGTGTAATAATTTTGCTTTTGGTGGAATAAATACCTCCTTAATTTTTAAGCGTTGGAATGACTAGTCAGTTGAATTTATTTTTACTAAATACTACTGATATTCATTCTCTTAGTGAATACGAGAGTTATTTAAGTCAAAATGAAAGTGTTTTTTATAAGAGTGTATCCAGTGAAAAAAGAAAGAAAGAGTTTGTTCTTTCCAGGTATTTACTGAGGTCTATTCTCAATATTGAACCTAGTAACGAATTTTCTAAAAACATAAATGGAAAGCTGTTTATTAAAGGCGGTCCTGAGTTTAGTGTAAGCCACAGTCATGAATATATTGCCTGTGCAATACACGGCAGTGTATCTGTTGGGATTGATATTGAAAAAAATAACAAAAAAAATTCTTATTTAGATATTTCAAGTAAGTACTTCCATGAATTAGAGAACAAATTTATCAGGTCAGTGTCAGATAAAAAAGTTCAACAGATAAACTTTTTAAAACTGTGGACTTTAAAAGAGTCCATGTTTAAATTGTTTGGTTTAGCTCTGACTGATCAAAATACAAAATTATTTTTTGATTTTGAAAATTTAAAAATAATATCTTATCCGGGAATGAAGGCTTCAAATAAAATTACTTCAGCTTTGATTGAGTATAAAGACTTATATTTGAGCACTTCATTCTCCCTACTTCAAAATGATGTTAAAATAAATATACAGGAGGTTATATTGGATAATATCACTGTAAAATACAATGACATAGATAGCTCAAATTATAAGCTAACAGCCTTTTCTCATTGATTATTTTAGCAATTTTTGACCTCATTTAGCTTTAATTTCAATTTGAGGAAAATACTAACTTGAACACATAAAATTCTTTAAATATACTCATCAAAAACAGGGAGTTCTACATATGAAAACAGTAGTATCAATATTATTAGTATTTACTTTTTTTAGCACAGTATCGCAAGCCAGAGACACTCGTGGAAAGTATGATATTAATGAAGCTTTATCATCACCGAGTGGAAAATCAGTACTTGATAAAAACATTAAGCTATATTGGGCTAAGCAAAAAAGTCCTAAAGTAAAACAGGATATGGGCCTTATTAAAACAAATAAGAAAACTAATGCCTTTAACAAGTCAGACAAAGAAGCCTGTCATTGGGTATTTTTATCTGCAGTAAAACAATTACAGCAAAGAGCAAAAAGTATGGGAGCTGATGCTGTTATTAATATTAAGAGTAACTATAAAAACCAAGTGCATGAAAGTGCAGAAATATTTGAGTGTGGGGCTGGTAGTTTAATAGCTGGTGTTGCATTAATGGGAACAGCAGTTAAGTTATCGAAGGCTGCTCCAAAAAAGAAAACTGAAGGTAATTAGTCACTAAGCCCAAATTATATTAATTTTATAATTTGGGTTTTATTTTTGTGGTTTTAAGAAGTTATTTATCTTTTCTAAAACCCACTCTGGTTCATCCTCCATCAAGTGATGTCCACCATTATCATTTAAATGAAACTCATAATTAGGAAGTGCATGAAGCAACTTTTTGATATCTCTCTTTCTTACCATTTTATCTTTTCTTGCAGCTAAAATGAGAGGTGTGCATTTTAACTTTTTAAACTCACTTGGTAATCTTTTGTCTTGAATTAAATTTTTGGCACTAACAAATCCATGTATACTGTCAGTTTTATTATTGAGATAAGGGTTTAAGTAACCATCAACAGAGTATTTAGAAACTAACTCTTTATTAGCTAAAACTTGTTTTAAAATTAAAATCATTGTTTTGCGGTTTAAGCCCCAATTCAAGTAATGAGATACGGAGTTAATCTTTCGAAATACTACTGGGATAAGCTGAACTCCCGCAGCCGGTGCAATTGCAATAATTTTAGAGAATTGTTCCGGGTATAAAACTCCAAGCCATAGAGCAATACTTCCGCCCATTGATGAGCCTACTAAAATTGGTTTTTTTAAATTTAACTCATTAATAAATAGATTAACATTATTCGTTTGTTGGTCCAGTCCACAATCGAGATCCTGAGACTTACTGCTATACCCAAAGCCTGGTAAATCTATACAAGTCACTTTGAACTGCTTTGACAATATTGGGTATATCAAGCGCCAACAAAATGTATTTGCTCCAATGCCATGTATAAGTAGTAAGTCTTGGCCAGTGCCAGTTTGTCGGTAGGCAACTTCTAGTTGGTTAGAGAGTTTAAGTTTTTGTTGAGGGGTCTCTAACCAATTGATATCACTTGAAAAATCACTCTGGTTTAATTTTAAAAAATACCTTATTGCAAGATATAAAACACAAATAATAAATGCAGCTATAGCACAATAGGTATATAAGTGTGGTACATCTAAATTCATACTCTAACATTAACCAATGTGGTGAAAAAATGAAACTTATTATTTTAGTATTATCAGTATTAGTATTTACATCTAGTTGCTTGGCTAAAGAAAAAGTTATTAGTGGAAAGTCACTAGAGAAGTGGGAGTCTTACTCAGTAAGCATTATGACTTTTAATGTGGAGAATTTATTTGATACTCAGCATGACAAAGGAAAGACAGACTACACCTTCTTACCTTTATCGCAAAAAAAGAGTAAAAAACATATTAAGGGTTGTAAAAAAATATCAAGAAAGAAGTGGCGTGATCAGTGCTTATATTGGGACTGGAGTGAGAAAGTATTAACAGAAAAGCTGAAAAGAATATCTGGTAGCATTAAACAGGTTAATCAAGGGTTAGGGCCAGATGTAATTGTTTTCCAAGAGATTGAAAACCTGAGGGTATTAGAGTTACTTAGAAACAAGTATTTAACTAATCTTGGATATAAAAAAAGTATTTTAATAGAGGGTAGAGATAAAAGGGGAATTGATGTTGCCTTCATGTCAAAGCTTCCAGCTGTTGGAAAGCCTAAATTAAGTCTTGTGCCCTATAAAAATATATCTCGTAAAAGAAAAAAAGACACTCGAGGAATTTTACAACAAGACTTTAGGTTTCCCGATGGAACTATTGTTACAGGTTTTGCAACTCATTTTCCAGCCCCATATCATCCATATAAGTTAAGAGTTGAGTCTTATAAATATTTGAACGAGCTTATCGAGAAACTACCTAAAGGCCGTCTTGCTTTTGCGGGAGGGGATTTTAATACGCCTGCTAAAGAAGATAGTAAATATAAGATATTAGATAAATATGTTAAAACGCACTGGAAGGTTCCACATGAAATTAATTGTGAAAAGTGCATGGGGACAAACTACTATGCACCTAAAAAGTCGTGGTCGTTTTTAGATATGATGCTAATAAGTAATAATATTGATAAAACTGGCTGGTCGCTTAAAAAAACCTTTATTGCAAATAAGTCTGAAGGCCAAACCAGTAAAAAAAATAGGCCGAACTCATTTAAGCTTCAGGGCGATAAAGTTTATGGTGTATCTGACCACTGGCCACTAGTAGTAGTACTAAGCAAGAAAAAGGATTAGCCCGTTAGCCCGTATGCACGAAGTGCATGTAAGGGCGATATACAAAAATTTTTAACTTGTAATGCGTCCGTCCTAATTGGACGGCGCAGGACCAGTTAAAGTTCCTTTTCCGTATGCACGAAGTGCATGTAAGGGCGATATACATTATTCCATTACTGAATTTAGTCTATTTCTAAAAACCGACAGAAAGTAAGGTGGCCAGACATTTCATAAAGTTTAGTTTGGTTTTTGTACAAGTGTGGTTTTGTATTATAGCCGAGGTTGCACTCCCCAGCACTAGGTTTAAAAAAGCTACAACTTTCACATGAGAATTGAAGGTTCATTGAGTTAAAGTCAGCCGCTTTCACCTTCTCTTTAATGATTGACTTTCTAACCTTTACGGCCCTCATAAATTTCTCTTTAATATCAGTAGTTTAGCTATTGTAAATGGTAATAAATATTACGGATAGTAATACATTAGCTCAACATAAATGTAAAGAGACAATAAAGGCGGGTGCTTTATAGGTTGTTGACTAGAATTGTTGTTTCAACTTAACATTAGTTATGAATCTATCAGAGCATATTTATGATCCAAACTTTTTGATTTTATTAGCTCCTTTTGCATTTGTATTCCTGTTTTCAGTTTTTTTTCGTACCATTGAGGCTTCGCATTTTTTTGTTAATATCTCTCGAGTGCTTTATGGTTTTTTACTGGCTGGAGTAATGTATCGCTTAATTGGAGAGCCAACGATTCCACCACAAGACTTTTTTAATGCTCTAACTATTGTATTTGCGAGTTTATTAGTATTGTTTTTTGTTGGAAAAAAATTAAGATATTTTTTTCAGTTAGTTGCTCTGAACGTCTTAATATACTTTTTGTTTAAAAATCAGTTTAATACAAACCCTATTTTTGTAGTTGCATTATCAGCAGTTATAAACATTTTATTTTCTTTAATGTATGGCCTTGCTATTGGTAAAAAAAATATTTTGTTAAAAATAGTACACGCTACTTGTATTTTGGCGATTGCTTATTGGGCTCTATTATTAAACCAAACCCTAGTGGCTCAGGTGGCTATATTATGTTCTGCCTCTATTGTGATGGTTGTTTTTTTAAAAATAATATTTATGGGTGGTGTGATTCCAAATTTTTCAAGACCACTTATTGATGTGGGTATACCTTTAATCTTACTATGGATATTAATAAATGCTTCAGGTCTATTTTTTGAATACTTATCTCCATACACAAATATACAAAACTTTGTAAACTAGGTTTGTTTTAACTACAATTTCACTAATTAATTCCGTAAATTTCAAGTGGCTCACATTTCACAAAGTGCTCTGGACAGCTCGCCTACGGCGAGAACTGCGCGCTTTATAAAATGTGAGCCACTTGAAATTTACGGAATTAATTAGTGAAATATACATAACTAACTGAATAAAGTACCATTTGCCTCCTTCGGCCACTCCTTGTAATCCTTTACAAGGAGAAGCCAAATTTAGAATTTAATAACAGTAGGGAAGTAGTATTACTTTACAATTAAAATATTTTTAAATGTCACCAACATGTAAAGTTACGGAAATATGAACGACAGGCTGTTGTTACCTATTTGTTTTAGCCTTATTGTTAGCTCATCATTATTGGAGTTAAATTTTGAGCATAAAAACTCCTAGGTGGCAGTAGTGAGTTGTTCTTAGGCTTTTAGATTCTAAGGGGCTAGTGGTTGCTCTATAAATATGGAAGGGTATAGCTAGTAAAAATGAGTACTTATAAGTCTTATATTTTAACGCGCCACATTTTTAAGGCTTGTCATAGCAATATAAGGTAAATAAAGACAGCAATTTAGGGGGGGGACAATGCTTGATTCAGTTAGCTTTATTTATGGCACCGCATGGAAAAAAGAAGAAACTGAAAGGCTTGTAAATGAAGCAATAAAGGCTGGCTTTAAGTCATTTGATACTGCTAACCAAAAAAAACATTATCGTGAAGACTATATGGGAAATGCTCTTAAAAAACATTTTGATAATGGTTTGGATCGTAATTCTATATTTTTACAATCGAAGTTTACACATATACAAGGTCAAGACCATAGACTTCCATACAATCCTGAAGACAGCTTTACTGAGAAAACCCTGTCTTCATTTAATAGCACCTTAAAAAACCTGCACACTGATTACTTAGATTCATTTTTAATCCATGGCCCTTCTTACTCTGACCATGTATGTGATGATGACATGGAAGTATGGCAGGCGATGGAAGGCTTAGTTCAAAAAGGTAAAGTTAAAAAAATTGGTTTAAGTAATATTAATATAATCCACTTGAAAAAATTTTATGATGAGGCTGAAGTTAAACCCAGTTTTGTTCAAAACAGATGTTACGCAAATCGGGCTTGGGATCATGAAGTTCATGAATACTGTCTAAAAAATAATATTACATATCAAGGCTTCTCTTTGCTCACAGCAAATCAGGATGTATGGCATTCTGATAAAGTAAGTAATATCTCTAAAAAGTATAATGTTACTCCCGCTGATGTAATTTACAAGTTTGCAAATCAAATTGGAATGTTACCACTGACGGGAACAACGAATATCACTAGAATGAAATCTAACTTAACTAATATAGATACTTTTGAATTAAATGATGAAGAAGTTAGTCTTATTAAGAACTTTTTTCTTTAAAGGTATTTATGAGTAAATGGTTACAGGGGTTGAACCCAGAGCAAGAGGAGGCGGTGTTACATAATTACGGGCCTCAACTTATATTGGCTGGCGCTGGGACAGGTAAAACCACAGTATTAGTAACAAGGACTGGGCGACTAATTGATGAAAACATAGTAAGGCCTGATCAAGTTTTAGTTCTTACTTTTACCAATAAAGCTGCTAGTGAGCTTAAAGAAAGAGTTTCTGCAAAAATTGGTAAAAAATCAAAAAAAATATGGGCCGGAACATTTCATTCATTTGGAGTTTCTGTTTTAAAGAATCATTATAACTTAGTAAATTTGCCTAAAAATTTTGGTATTATTGATGCTGGAGATGCTAAAGCAATTCTCAAAGCATTTTTAAAAGATATAAATCATTACGATAGAGATTCAGTTAATTTAGATAAAATTTTATCAATTATGTCAGATTGGCGAAGCCGAGGGCAAACGAAAGTGAGAGGCTCTGATACCTCTGATGCTGACCTAGAGCTGGTGCAAATTTTATTACCAAAATACTTAACTAAACTTAGGCTGCTGGGAGTTGTTGATTTTGATGGCTTATTACTTATGCCAATACAAATTTTTAAAGAAAATGAATTAGTATTACAGTCTTATCAGCAACAATTTTTGCAGGTGATGGTTGATGAGTTTCAAGATACTAATAGTATTCAAATGAAGTTAATTAACCAGTTGGTGGCCGGTCATAATAATATCACTGTAGTGGGGGATGATGATCAATCTATTTATGGTTGGCGTGGAGCTGTAATTAGTCATATTTTAAATTTTCCAAAACACTTTAAGCCATGCAATGTAGTTCGTTTACAGCGAAATTATCGTTCAACCTCCTCTATATTAAATATTGCAAATAGTGTAATCCAAAAAAATAAAGACCGTCATGACAAAGTATTAAAAGCAGAGGGTCACGATAGTTCAGGAGAAATGCCTGAGCTATTTACTTATGCCAATGAAGAGGAAGAGTCTGCTGAAATTGTCAGTCAGGTCCAGCACTTTTTACGTAAAGGCTTTAGTTATAAAGATATTGCTATATTGTATCGTTCTAATAGTCAGGGTGGACTTATTGAAGGGGATTTAAGACGGGCAAATATTGATTATAAGATAACTGGTGGAACAGCATTTTTTGACCGCAGTGAGGTTAAAGATGTTTTGGCCTATATTCAATGTGCTTTTTTAAGTAATGAGATTGCCTTAAGGCGAGTAATTAATAACCCACCAAGAGGGATCGGTGCTAAGAAAATAGAGTTTTTTGAACAGCGCTCAAAAGATAAGGGAATGAACTTTCAAGATTGCGTTTATACATATAATACAAGCCAATCTGAAAAACCCTTTAATGGAGTGATTGAATTTTTAGAAATAATTAAAAAACTGAGAACCTCTTTGCTACTAAAAAACGGAAATACTCCGGGGCAGAACTTATTAAGCTTCTTGGATGAGATGGGCTATAAAGCCTTAGTGTATTCTAATTATAAAGATCCGCAAATTGCTCATAAAAAATGGATGGTTGTGGAAATTTTGTCTAGGGTATTGGATGGCTTTGTAAATAAAGCCGGTCATACTCAGAAGTCTCTAAAAGAATTTATCCACTCAATGGTGCTTAGAGATCAAATGGAAGAGGCTAATGACCAAAAAAACCAAAACAAAATACAGCTAATGACTCTGCATGCCTGTAAAGGCTTAGAATATCCAGTTGTTTTACTTGTTGGTTGTGAAGAAGATATTATTCCACATAAAACATTAGGATTGGATATAGATGAAGAAAGGCGTTTGTTTTATGTGGGACTTACCAGAGCTAAAAAGCACCTTGTGCTGACAAAAGCTGAAACCCGTAAACGCTACGGTCAGCTCAGGCCAGTGAGCCCTTCCAGATTTCTCTTAGAAATTCCGGAAGGTATGGTCAAAGACTACCCGGATGGTAATAGGCCTTTTCAAGTTGATGAGCGCAAAAATATGTTGGCTGATTTATATAAAAAACTAGAACAAAACTCTAAGCCAGTTTAGATGACGCTTAATTAATATCTGAACATGTAATGGGGCTAGTATACCTGCGACTAAAGGTGCCAACGGCGAGTATTTGTTCGCAAGTGTGTTCTGTGTTTGTCAGTAAGTTTTGTAATTCAATTTTATAAAGAAAAAGTGCTCCCTCTCCATCTGACATTGTTTCATCACCAGAAAGGATAATACTTTGGAGCTGTGTATATTTGGAGTGGCTTGGGTACAAACCAAGAAGTTTTCTTGCATTTTGAATAAAAGTTATTCGGCCGTCATTGTCTAGGTTTATTAGCTTAAGTGGTATATTTGAGTTTTCCCCAGCATATAAAGCACTAGAAAATAATATAGAAACTATAAGGATTAATTTTTTCATTTTACCTCCAATAGATTTGTAGAAACTTACAACTTAAGATATTAACAGTAAGGTAGGCTTCTTTGTACTGTAAATAAAGCAACTAGATGTTGTTTTTTTAGCAACTAAAGAAAGGCTTCTTTTGTCATATTATATACTGTTGGGAGAGTAAAATTATGCCAAGTAAAACTATTCAATTTTCAGATAAAGAGTTACTTGTTACCAAAATGCCAAACTTAGATGGCAATAGCGTGACTGAAAAGCGGCAAGAGATATTAGAGTATTTTAATAAAACATTTACTCTTGATGAAAGGCTCTATGATTGTTTAATAGATGAAAATGCATTTTTATCGAAAGGAAGTCCATTAAGGCACCCATTAGTTTTTTATTATGGGCATACTGCGGTCTTTTATATAAATAAGTTATTTGTGGCCAATTTAATACCCTCTAGAGTCAATGCCGAAATTGAATCTATGTGTGCAATTGGTGTTGATGAAATGTCGTGGGATGATCTTGATAATAAAAATTATAACTGGCCATCAATTCAAAAGATTAAAAGTTACAGAGACCAAGTTAGAAAAATAGTGTCTGACTTAATTATGACTGCTCCTTTGGAGTTGCCTATTAAGTGGGATGACCCTTTTTGGATAATAATGATGGGAATAGAGCACGAGCGCATTCATATTGAAACTAGTTCAGTCCTGATTAGAGAGTTGCCAATAAGTCAGGTTAAAAATAATCCACTTTTTTTAGTTTGTCCTCATGTTGGTGAAGCCCCAGATAATTCACTTATCCCATTTGTTGGAAAGACTATGAGTTTAGGTAAAGATCATAAAAGTGAATATTATGGTTGGGATAATGAATATGGGCAAAAGCAAGTTGATGTTAAAAATTTTAAAGCGAGTAAGTATTTAGTAACTAATCAAGAGTTTAAGAGTTTTATTGATGATGACGGGTATAATAAACAATCTTATTGGACCGCAGAAGGTTTAAAGTGGTGTGAGTTTACCAATGCTCAGCATCCTCATTTTTGGGTTAAATCGGAAAGTAATTATAAGTACAGAACACTTACAAGTGAAATTAATATGCCATGGAGCTGGCCAGTAGATTTAAACTGCCATGAAGCAAAGGCATTTTGTAATTGGAAATCAGAAAAAGAAGGGTTAAATATTCGAATGCCTACAGAAGCTGAGTGGATGCTAATGCGCGAGTCTTTAGACGCTGATCAACCCACATGGAATGAAGCACCAGGAAATATTAACTTAGAGTATTGGGCGTCTGCCTGTCCGGTGAATCAGTTTAAAACGTCTTCTGGATTATATGATTTAATTGGTAATGTATGGCAGTGGACTGAAACGCCAATGGCTCCATATGCAGGCTTTGCTGTTCATCCTGTTTATGATGATTTTTCTGTTCCTACATTTGACCAGAACCATAATTTAATTAAAGGCGGAAGCTACTTTTCTACCGGTAATTATGCTATCAAAGATTCTAGATATGGATTTCGCCGACACTTTTTTCAACATGCAGGCTTAAGATATATTCAATCGGAGGCCCCAGTGGAAATAGAACCTGTCAACCCCTATGAAACTGACAATTTAATTAATCAATATATGGAGTTTCAATACGGCGATGATTATTTCTCAGTAAAAAACTTTGCTAAAAGTTGTGCTGAGATTAGCATCTCTTATATGGATAACAAACCCAAGAAAAAAGCTTTGGATCTAGGTTGTGCTGTTGGGAGAATGAGTTTTGAGTTAGCAAAATATTTTGATAGCGTAGATGGAGTAGACTTTTCAGCCCGCTTTATTCAAAGTGCTGTGAGTATGCAAAATCTAGGCTATAAAAAATATAAAATTCCTATTGAGGGGGAAGTTTTTGAATTAAAACAAGCTGAATTATCAAGGTTAGGTTTAAAAGAGTACTCGGATAAGTGCCGCTTCATGCAAGGGGATGCCTGTAACTTAGATTCTAAATATAATAATTATGATTTAATTTTTGCTGGTAACCTAATTGATAGGCTTTATTCGCCGAAAAAGTTTTTAAATGAAATTCACACAAGATTAAATAAAAATGGTATTTTAATTTTAACATCGCCATACACATGGTTAGAAGAATACACTCCAGAATCTGATTGGCTTGGAGGTTTCAAAAAAGATGGTGAAAATTATTTAACATTACAAGGGCTCAAAGAAGAGTTGGCTAGAAATTTTAATTTTATTAAAAACCATGATGTTGAGTTTGTCATTAGGGAAACAGCTAGAAAGTTCCAGCATACAGTGGCTGAGTTAAGTGTTTGGGAGTTAAAGTAGCTTATGTCCTCCAACTGGAATGATCCATTTTTTATGGCAAACTGGCAAAAAGAGAATGCTAAAAAAACTAAACATTCTTTGGGTGGGGCCAGTCTTTCTCTTTGGAGCTTGCAAAGTATTCTTGATTTAGCTGGGCCTCAGGAGAAGCAAGCGTGGCATGATCAGAAAATGCAGTACACTAGTATTCAAGGAGGGGAAGAGTTAAGAGGTCTTATTAGCCAGCAATATAAAGATCTCTCGGCTGAAAATATTGTTATTTTTTCTGGAGCCCAAGAGGCCCTCACCTGCATTTACTTGGCACTACTTGATAATACATCAAGGGTTATTGGCTTAACGCCCTCATATGCGCCAATGACCTTTGCTGCTCAAAAAACAGGGGCTGAGTTTATTGAGTTCCCTTTAACTAACATCAAAAATAAGTGGAGTTTAGATTTTCTAAGTCTAAATGAAAAAATAAATAAAAATTTGGATATGTTAATTGTTAACTTTCCTCATAATCCAACAGGATTTATTCCAAGTTTAACAGATTGGCAGGAGACATTAAAAATAGCTGAAGTAGCAGGGACTTGGGTAGTTTGTGATGAGGTGTTTAAAGGTCTTGAATTTAATAAGCAGAACGTCATACCTCCGGTTTGTGATCTACTTCCTATGGGAGTGAGTGTGGGTTCTTTATCAAAAGCATATGGTTGTCCATCTACTCGCATAGGCTGGGTTGCCACTCATAGTACAGATTTAATCTCTAAAGTGCTTAATATCAAAAGGTACTTATCTATTTGTCCAAGTAGATTTGATGAAGCGATTGCTAAAATAATGATAAGAAATAAAGAGCAAGTGCTGGATCAAAATAAAAGCTTTATAAAAAATAGATACGAGTATGCAAAAAGTAAAATTAAAATGGATTTATCTAATTGGATTGACATGAATCAAATAAGCGCTGGCATAGTTTTATTCCCAAGCCTTAAACTTAATACGAGCGCTCATGATTTTTGTAAAAATTTTTTAGCTGAAACGGGCTATCGTTTAGAGCCAGGTCTTTGTTTTGGTGCCAATCACACTCAAAACTTTAGATTAGGTTTAGGAGGCGCAAACCTTGAACAGGGCTTAGATGTTTTGGAATCATACTTTAAGGGCTATACACCTTAGAGTTGTGTTAGCTCTATATTTAGTGGTGAACTTTTAAACACTCTTGTTAAGATTACAAAAGCGTAGAGATTCTAAATAGATAAGCTGATTTTATGGTATTATGAATACTCGACAAACTTACTAATATTTAGGTTAAAATTATAATGACTAAACTCTTTATACTCATTTTTATTACTATATGCACTCAAGCCAGTGTAGCTGAGGCACTGAAGTTTGTAGATTTTGATAAAGTACAAATGAGTAGTGAGCCTAAAGTTACTAATTTATTACCTTATGTAATGATAGATAGTGATTTACAAGAATATACCAGGCTGCACTCAGTAACTGACCAGAGTTTTGCAAGTAGTTTTAATTCTAAGGATGATCTAGTTAGTAAAGACTTTTCATATAATGTAAAGGCTAGAGTAAAAGTTAATAATGAGAATATCATTTTTTTACAAAGCCTTGGAACTGAAAGTGGTGGTGGAAGTGGTTCAATTTATATTGACTCAAACTATCGTTTAATTGATTTTTATAATTTGCCAAATAAGATAAATCCAATTTTTCAAGATAAAAGTATATCTAAAGAATTTAGCACTTCATTTAATCAACTTGAAGATATTATTAAAAGTACTTTTAAGTTAATTGAAGACTGGGAAGATCTTTCTGAAAAAACTATCCTACCAACTATATTTACTCCAATATTTACTGGATCTTTAAATGTTTTAAAATTTATTCCCGTAGATAGTATTGATGAAGAGTTAAATCACTTTGTCCCTTCAATTGATATCAACAAATCTAATATTGTTAATATGGCTAATTATAGCCGTAGTAAAAAGGGGTTTAAGCCTGTATTAATTAATAAAAAAATAATGCAATCTCCTAAAATTGATCAATATGGTATTATTTTACATGAGGTTGTCAGGCATATTCAATTTACTATTGGGTCAAAATTTAATGATGAAATTTTGCAAAAAATAACTGCATTATTATTGGTTTGTGAGCCTGAACTTAACTTGTCCTATTATACAATGGCTCTAATTAGTAATGGTGTAGAATTAGCTAAACAAAGATATGGAACTTACTCTGAGGTTATAGGGAGATGGTGTGTTAACAAGTATAAATAAATTAATATTAATAATTTTTATAAATGTAATTGCAATCTCTGCTTTGTCTAAAGACGTGACTTGTACTTATACAAATTCTGAAAGGCTTGGTTTTGATTCGCCACTTTCTGCAAGTGGAGCAAATATAGATGTTGCTGTAGAAAAAGTATTAAATCTTTGTTTAAAAACAATCTGCACAACTGTTCATAAACAGGTTCAAGGAGCAGTGCAAGATCTTATAAATAGTTCTGTCGAGGAGTTAGAGGCTCTACTTAGATTTGCTGGGACTCCTGAGAATGAAATTCAACAGAGTATATTGAAAATTCAAGGTAGTAACCAAGAAGCACCTAAAGACTTGGCCTGCACACAGCCCACTATAAATGAGTTACTTTACATGGACACAATGTGTAGAACATCAGCTCCCTTTATTGAATGCTATAGATAGTTACTTTATAACTTAAATAAGTCTAGGGTAAAGGCATAGACCTTTTCTTCTTTTGAAGGGGCGATGATCTTTTTTGACTCAGCAATACAGTTTATATAGTGTTCTTTTAATTTAATAAAATCTTTGGAGTGAATGGCCAACACACTTGAGTAATGTAGATCATCTTTTAAGTTTACTTCGACTGATTGAAGTGATTTACTTCGCCAGTTAATATGATGCCGCTGTATAAATTCATTATCTCTACTAAGATGTAATGTTTTTTTTGTAACTTGTAGCTTTCCACTTAGTTCAACTATTAATCCAATATTCTTTAAGTAACTTATGGCATCGTGTACTAAATCAATTGGTAAATTAAAGTTTTTAGCTAATTGTGAAGCTTCATTTATTTCAGGTATTGAAATAGCGACATATATGGCAGAGTACACCCATGAGCTATAGTACTTATATTGATGTTCATGGCTGATTGTCTCAATATTATTTAACCGGTTTTTAAGGTCTAAGCGACTGTTTTGAAGTTCACTGATTTGTTCTTTAAAAAATTTTTTTAATTCAGGAGTTCCGGCTCGAGCTAATTCAATCAGCCATAAAAAGTATTTTGACTCATCTTTTGAATGGGCTAAGAATTTATTGAGTTTTATCCCTTGCTCGAGATTAAAGTTAACTTTGCCCGATAACACTTGAGATAAGTAAGAGGGGTGGCAGCCAACATGCTCAGCGATTTTAAGCTTTAAACTTTTTTCAATTTTGGATTTATTTTCTATATAAGTCTTTAAATATTTAACGTAATTTTTATATTTATAAATATCTGTTTTCATTGCCATTTATACCATTATCTTTAAAATTTTTAATATATTTATAAAGTAATTATATATTATTTTATAAAGTTATTCTATCTTTTTCCCTAGAAAATGCTTAAAAGTTAAGCTGAGCAGCTGATTGTAATTTTAAAACTTAATAGTGGCCTAACACATTGAAAAAAAATCACTATAAAAAATTATGTGCATGGCTCAATTTTATAAAGGAGAAACTAATGAAACACATAATTTTGATAATAGTAATGATATTGCCTGTAGTATCACAGGCGAATGCATTATTAAAAACTTGCTCAGAGTATAGATATGTATCGAATCGTGAGGCTTGTTATGCAAGACATAATGCCAATAAACGGACTCTAATTAGAACTTGTTCAGAGTATAGATATGTAAATGATCGTGAAGCTTGTTATGATAGGCATAGTGCAAATAAAAATATATTTATTAAAAATTGCTCAGATTATAGATATGTAAATGATCGTGAAGCCTGCTATATAAAGTATAATGCAAAAAAGAGCATACTAATTAATAATTGTTCCGAATATAATTACGTTTCTGATCGTGAAGAGTGTTATATCCGACATTATGCAAGAAAAAATCTATTGTTGCGAACATGCTCACAATATAATTATGTATCTAATCGTGAAGCCTGTTATGTTAGGCACAGTAGGTATTAATATTTTAAAGTAAGTCTATTCAGTTTAAAAAGGTGTTTCAAGTAGGTAAAAATTTTACATGAAATACTTTTAGTCTCATATAAAATAATCTGGATACAGAGTTAATAATTTTTTTAATCAATTAAAAAGGAAAATAATATGTTTTACAAATTACTAAATACCATAGGAATAATTTTACTTAGTCTAAATTTTATACTGTTGTCTAATGTTATGGCTTGTGAGTCTGACACAATCGACACCATTGTTTCAAATATAGATCCCTATAGAAACTCCGCACCCAGTAGTGTTGAGTCTGCATTGTTAAGCTTATCTTTATGTACCGAAAACTATAAGTATGCAGGTTTAATGTTGGGAAGAACTATAGATGCATATAGGGACACAACATGTGATATGTCACGAAAAATGAAAGAAGCTTCAGATATTAACGAAGCCTTTGCCCGAGGGTTGGCCCTAGGAATGATCGAATCCGTGGACCCCTATAGAGATACAACTTATTGTTTAGTGGACTCAATTGTTGGGGTAGTGGAGCGCTTCCCAAATCTTGGTAAAGAGGCTGCATTAGCGTTAGGTGCGGTTAAAGATGATAGCAGAGGCACAATTCATCGAATCAATAGATCCATTGCTAAAATGGTGTCAATTTTTAGAAATAAAAATAGTTTAGTTGAGCCTTCATCCAGTTGGATTTATAAAGTTGAGCCAAGAACTTGTGAAGAGGTTTTTGGTCCTTGGGATTACTCTTATTACCCTTGCCCCGATTATTATACATATGCAGCAGATGAAAAGGGGACAATAATACAGTTAAGTTGTAGTCCAAGTGAGGAAAATGGTATTTATTTTGAAATGAAAATGTCTCAAGATATTATTGAAGACCTTGAAAGAGTTAATTTACAAACTATCTCATTTGGGATGGATGATGATTTACAAATTTTAGGGCAACCTTATCTTGTAGATAATTACTCAACTATTATAGGGGAATTGCCTCTGGCTGATAATGTTATCACTGGAATACGTCAAAGCAATGAGCTTCAAGTTCAAATAAGAGCTGATCGTGGAGAAAGAAAATTTAATTATAAATTTCCTTTAAATGGTTCTAACAATGCAATCAAAAAACTATTAAAAGCTTGTTCAGAGTAGAAAAAAAAATGTGAATAGGTAGCAGTGGCAACTGTTACCT
>CALLBC010000007.1 GCA_938001965.1 uncultured Bdellovibrionales bacterium
TCTTCTGCTCCGCCCCTATCTATGAGTATCTGTCCTGTCTGCTCTAATCTCTTAGCAATATTTATGATCTCAGTTTGAGCCGCTTCAACGTCAGAAATTCTTGATGGCCCCATTAACTCTAAATCTTCCTTCAACATGTCGGCTGCACGCTTAGACATATTACTAAAAATCTTATCTCTAATTTCTTCATTAGCTGTCTTAAGAGCAAGTAATAGCTTATCATTCGGAATTTCCTTAAGAAGAACCTGCATACCCTTGTTTTCAATTTTTACTAGATCTTCAAACACAAACATAAGCTTACGTATATCCTCAGCTAACTCTGGGTCTCTGCCCTCAAGCTGAGTTAATATACTTTGCTCTGTATTTTTATCTAGTACATTTAACATATCAGCAACAGTTTGCACGCCACCAAGGTTTGCTCTATCTGTTGTTCCCATATTTGCTAATTCACGGCGAAGAACTGTATCCACTTCTTTAATTAATTCTGGTGCAACATGATCTAATTGTGAAAGCCTCATTACAATTTCCAACTGCATAACTTCAGGTAAGTTGCTTAGTACGTCTCCTTTTTTCTCAGGCTCTAAATGAGCTAAAATAACTGCTATTGTCTGCGGATGCTCATTCACCAAAAATGTGGACAATGACTTTGCATCTACCATCTCTAAGCTTTCTAAAGTTCTACTAGCATTATTCTTGTCATTTAAGCTACCCATAACTCCGCGAACGCGATCTTCACCAATGGCTTCTGCTATAACATCTTTAGAAATTGTCTTCTTTGAAAATATATAGTTGTCTGTTTCACTTAACATTTCGTAAAATTCTTCTAAAATTCTTTTCGTTAATTCAACTGGAATAATTTGATATTTATTCATTAGGGCAATAATTTTTTTAATATTATTATCATCCATATTTGAGAACACTTGCTTTGCCACATCAACACCTAGAAAATTCAAAAGTATTGCAATTTTTTCTCTACCTTTTAAACTCTCAAATTCTAATACGCGTTTACCGTTTTCAAATTTCATTTTAATCCCTTCTCTTTAACCATTCATTAACAGCACTAACACCTTTTTCTTCATCCCTATTAAATAAATCAATGATTTTTTCTTTAAGAAGCTCTGTTTCAGCCTTCTCAGGATCTAAACTCTTCTCAAGAGCAGGAATCGCACCACCCATACCTGGTAAGCCATCTTCCATAGCCTGCAATTCCTCAAGCTCCTCAATTGTTCTAGGTAACATCTCTTCAACTGTTTCATTAAATGAATCTGTAAGCCACTTCATAAATGGTCTCAGTGCAAAGAAGAAAAACAGTAATAAACTTATAAGTAGTATTGTCCATTTAAATGTTGTTTGAACAAAGTGCTTTCTTTCCATGCTTGTGAATAGCTGATCAGCTTCACTAAAGTCTTCATGCTGAAATTTAATATTCTCAACTGAAATTGTATCTCCACGCTTTAAATTAAAGCCAACAGCACTTTTAATAATATTTTCATACTGTTTTATTTCTTCTGGAGATCTTGGGACCATTTCTTCAACCATATCTCCATCAACTTCTTTCATAATTTTTTTATGATCAACGAGAACAGAAACACTGACTTTCTCAAGCCTTCCTGCAGACTCTTGAATCTGCTTAGTTGTTTTGGGAACAGCATAGTTATCTGTTTTTAAATTTTTAGATACATTTTGAGTATATCCTGGATTAGTTGCACTGGCTGGCCCCCTAGCCTCATCAGGGATATTTGATCTCACACCGGGGATACCATTTGGTGTGTTTCTAGCCCCGTTTAAAAGCTCTTCTTCAGTGATTTGACTTTGTAATGCTATTCCTTCTGCATCCACTAGTTCTTGCACTGTTTGAGTAACCTGATTATTAACTTGAGCATCAACTTTTGCTACAATATTTCCATTCCCGACTACTCTTTCAAGCATTGATTGAATTTTAGACTCCAATCTTCCTTCAACTTTCTTTTTTAAATCCATTAATTCATTGGATACTGCTGAGTCAGATCCAAAGTTTTTAGAAATAATATTACCTCTTGAGTCAATAACAGTTACATTATCACTATCTAACCCTTCCACGGAATTTGATACTAAAAACGAAATTCCTTTAACTTGCTCAGGTGATAGTTTTTTACCTGGAAATAGCTCTATAACAACTGATGCTGAGGCTTTTCCTCCCTCTTCTAAAAAAGTTTTCTTTGGCGGGATTGCTAAAATTACTTTTGATTTTTTAACAGAACGTACAGTATTGATGGCTCTCATAAGCTCACCCTGTAATGCACGCTGAAAATTTACTCTTTGTGCATAAGAGGTGACACCAAAATCTTGCTTTGCAAAAATTTCTAATCCTTCACTACCGGCGTTGCTCTCACTTAATTTTGTCATAACAGACATTTGTGTAGATCTTAATAAATCATCTGGAACTGTAATGGTCTTACCGTCACCTTTAATTCTATAAGGAACTTTATTGGCATTTAATTCATTAATAATTATAGATAGTTGATCAGACGATACATTAGAGAACAAAACCCCATACTTCTGATTAGGTATAACTACAACAATCATTGCCAGTGTAAGGAATAACAATACACCTGAAGCAATTATTGCATTTTTCTTTAGTGGCGTAAGCGTTTTAAAGAACGCTCTAAACTGAACTAAAAAACTACCAAATATTTTATTTATTGAATCAAACATTAATTCCCCAACCCCGTTAATGTTAAACTTGCATCTTCATTATTTCTTGATATGCATCAATTACTTTATTTCTAACTTGCATCATTAATTTCAAAGCGATATCTGCTTTTTCAACTGAAATTAATACTTCTGGAATATTTTTAGTTTCACCAGTGGCTAACTTTTGAACCATTACATCTGCATTTTTTTGTAATGCATCTACTGAGTGAATAGCATTTTTCAAAGTCGCGGAAAAAGATTCCTGGTTTTTACCTAGCGAGTCTTGTAATACCTTATTTTTGAACTGACTTTTACGCAGCTGGTCTGTGGTTTTCCCAGACTCTAAGATAGTATCTAAATTTGATAATGTTAAACCATCCATGGTTATATCCCTTATATTATTATTCTATATTAAAATTATACTAAATACATTAACGTCCTATCTGAAGGGCACTTAAGGCCATATCAGTTGTTGCTTTTATTGCCGAGACATTAGCCTCGTAAGACCTCGTAGCCTGAATCATATTTGTCATTTCATCAATAATATTTATATCCGGGTAAGCAACATATCCATCTGCATCAGCCTCTGGGTGGTCTGGCTCATACTTTAGTAGTGGTTCTTTCTGTGTATCAACCATTTCAACTACACCCACTCTCTGAACATTAGTGTCATGAACTTCAGTTAATATTTCTCCAAAGTTTCTAGTCTCAGGTCTTGCTTCAAATACAACATCTTTTCTTCTGTAAGGTCCACCTTCAGCTGTACGTACTGTATTCACATTAGCAATATTACTTGAAATGGCGTTAAGTCTTTGTCTTTGAGCTGTTAAGCCACTGCTTGAAACTCTAAGCGATTTAGAAAAATCCATTATCTACCTCCCTCTGTCACTGTATACTTTAAGGCGCCTAACTTCTTATTTATTAACTGCACTGCAGCCTTATAAATAAGAGAGTTCTCTTTTAAGATTGCCATTTCTTTTTCCATATCAACTGTATTTCCGTCATTGGTTAAGTTAATATCTGGATCATCAAAAATATTTGTTCGAACATTAGAAATTCTACCAGGACCATTAGCAATATGGTTTGGATCACTGGTAAGCATTGATGTTTTTCCACTTAAATCAATGGCTCTTGTTAATGCCTCTTCAAACCGCAACCTTTTAGCTTTATACCCAGGAGTTTCTGCATTAGCTATATTGGAGGAAACTAAGTTCTGCCTCAGTTGCCTAAAGTTTATTGCAGAGCCTAGTGCTTTAGTTGTTTTATCAAAAATTTGACTCATAATTACGCTCCTAGCTTTAATTCAGACTCAGAATCATTTTTATACTCATTAATTTTATTTCTTAATGTTCTAACGCTTATACCTAATAAGTCCGCCGCATGTGTTCTATTTTGCTTTGTATGATCTAATGTCTTAAGAATTAATAATTTTTCGGCTTTAGATACTGTCATACCTGGCGACAATTCATCAGATCTGTATTCTTTGAAGTTCTCAATTATTATTTCATCGCTACTAATTGTATTGCCAGCAGATAACAAACACGACCTTTCTAAAATATTTCTAAGTTCTCTTACATTTCCTGGCCACTGCCATTTCTTTAATTTTTCCAATGCTTCATTAGATAACACTTTTAAATCGATATTATTTTGTCTACACACACTTTCAATAAATACTGGAGAAAGAACTTCAATATCATCTAATCGTGATCTCAGTGGAGGAATAGTCACTGGAATTACATTCAATCTATAGTATAGGTCTTCTCTAAACTTGCCTTCTTTAACCAGCTCACCAAGATTTCTGTTTGTTGCTGCCACTAACCTAACATTTACAGGTATACTTTCTGTACCACCAACCCTCTCAATCTCATTTTCTTGTAACACACGAAGGATTTTAGCCTGTAAGACTAATGGCATTTCACTAATTTCATCTAACAATAAGGTACTACCGTTAGCCTGTTCAAACTTACCAATTTTTCTTTGTGTTGCCCCAGTAAATGCTCCTTTTTCAAACCCAAACAACTCACTCTCTAGTAAGTTTTCTGGAACAGCTGCAGTATTTATGGCAAAAAATCTATTATTGTTACGCGCACTCTTTGCATGAATATACCTTGAAAAAAGTTCTTTACCTGTACCACTTTCACCTTGTAGTAATATTGTAGCTCTACTGCTTGCCACCTTATCGATTAATTCGATTAGCTTTTTCATTTTATAGTTTTGCGTGTATATTACATTCATTAGTATTCTCCCCTTTGGACTTCTTTCATTGCAGGTATTCTATCAAAGTATTTTCCGTAACTTTTTATCCATTTTTTATGATTTAATTTTTCAGTTATCATTTGGCCATACAAGCTATCTTTATTGTTAACTAGGCTCCAAATTTCTTTAGCTTTTTTATATTCTTTATTTTCCATTAATAGATTCCCAGAATAATATATAAACTCTTCATCACTCTTAAATTCTTTACTATCCTTAATATCATTTATTTTTTTTAACGCCGAATCATCATCAGAGTTTTTAACAAATTGTTTTATCAATCTTTTAGACAATAAATAATAATCTTTATGCTTTTCTGTTACTTTATCTTCTAGTTTTTTTAATAGATCTAAAGACTGTTTATATTTAGCTCGTTCATCATAAAAATCCGAAAGCATAAAACCAGTGGCTATCTCTATTTTTTCATTATTTTTTATAGACCTATTGTATTCATTAAGAATATTTTCAGCCCTATCATAGGCCGCTTTTTCATTGTAAACTTCGAACTTTAATTTAATTGCATCGAATTTGTTTTTTTCAGATAAATCATCTGAAATACTTAAAAGCCTTAAATACTTATCCATATTTTCATAGTCTTCATTTTTTTGATAAAGAGTTGCCATTGATAAAATAACAGGTGTTTCAATTTTTTCTGATTTTTTTTGTTTTTCATTAATATAGTCAACATAGTAAGCCAGCGCATAATCTCTCATCCCTGCCATTTCAAAACTTTTTGCCAACCCCTTTTTAAAATCTATATCAGTCAAGTTTGACAACCACGACTCTCTATTTTTTTCAAATAATTCTATAGCAGCTAAGTAATCGTTTTTGTCTAAATACTTATCCACCTGTTTTTTTAAATTATAAAGTATTCTTGGCTTCAGTTTTGATACTAGCTTTGAAAATGGATTTCTTTTATGTGCTTTCTTTAAGTAATCATTCGACTCTAAGTATTTATCACTTTTAGTTAGAGTATCAGCAATTATAATTTCTTTAAAATATTTCATATCAGATGTATCATACTTCTTGGCAAGATCTTGAATTTCTGAGATATAGTGATCCACTTCTATTTTTTTACTTTTGGGTACTTTCAAACTATTAAGTCTAATTTTAGCAATATCTGCACCTTTTAAACCTTTAAATCTATAATTACTTTCAAAATATACTGGAGAAAATCTTTTTTCTTTAAAGCCTGCTAATTGCATAATTTCACCAATACGAGTGATTGCAAAATTATTCATTAGGTGTTTTGGATATTTTTTAATAAACTGCCTATATAACTGTGCACTACGATAGTAGTCACCTTTCCAAAAATAGGCTTCAGCCATATTAAAGTAATACCCTGGCTCATCTATAGTTAAATGTTCTTTTTTTACATCTAAGTACTCTTCCACCGCCCCTTTCATATTTTTCTTTTTAATTTGAATAATTGGCTTAGTAAATGAGGCAATATCTCTTATTTTTTTACTTTTAGAATTATTAATAAGGTCATTATACAAATTATTTGCTTCACGATATTGAGTTGCCTTTAAATATGAATCAGCTAAGGTTAATTTTATATTATCAAGATCTTGCGCCAGCGGATACTTCTTGACTATGTCCTCACCTCGCCTAGCAGCCTCTAAGCCTTGGTTAAGTTCAAAGTCGGTATAAAACAACACTTTTTCCCAATACTCAGTCACTCTACTTTCAGGTAAATTCTTTTTAAATTTTAAAAACTCTGCCTCTGCCTTTGATAAGTACTTTTTATTTCCTGTTTGTTTCCATAAATTAAAGTAGGCACTCGTTGCTAGTGATCGTAGTAAATTTTTATATTTAGAGTCTGGATAAGCTTTACCAAAATAATCATACATTTTATTAAAAGCAGCCCAGCTCTTAGCCTTATAAAGCCTATGAATCAGTTGTGCTTCTTTTGTTTCTTGTTTATTTTTAGTTTTAATTACATGTAAAGGTAACTTTTCTAATAGATCTGGCAATTGACCTGAACTATTTATTAGCACTGGAAATCTTAAGAAAACATTCTTTTTTAAATTTTGTTCAATTTTAGAGTAATCTAACTCATTTTTTCCAATTTTGAATCGCTCATAATCTGGATCTGCTGAATCAAAAACTCCACGCCTAATAAGTTCATTATTGGCAGTGTCTCCCTTAATTATTTGATTTATGTCATTTCCAACAGTGTCAAATTTAATAAATTCTGTGCTAGCAGGAGCTCGATCACTATTTTTTTTCTTCTTAGCTACTTTTTTATTTTTCTTTGGTGTTACAGATGTTTTTTTCTTTTTCTCTTCATAAAAATCAATAATCAAACTAGAAGGTTGATCAGTTAAATAGTCAAAGAAAGAAACATTTTTGTTCATTGTTAAAACGACTTCAGAATCTATATCTGTATTTTTAGTAACTTTAATATTAGATAAGTAATTCCCTTTCCATACTTTACTTTTAGATACAAAGTCATTGGCAGCTCTTGCTGGTAGTATTACTTTTATTTTATTACCACTCAGTTTTACTATTTTATAGTCCCACTCAGAAGCTCCAGTAAATGAAACATGCTCAGCTTGACCCATTTTTTTTATTTTTCCCGTGATCGTACTAGCCCAAGAAAAATTTGCCGCAAAACACAGACTTAATGCTAAAGAAAACTGAACTAGACTTTTAAATAAAACTATTTTCACACTATTAAACTAAGCATAATTGATGCCAGTTTTTTGTTGGGACTAATGTCTACTTTTATCTAAGACTTTAAACCTATTTACAAAGCTAAAGTCCTATCCTCCCTATTGTTAGTCGAGTACAACTTGTAACACCTAAACAACAAATCTTTGACGCTTGGTTCAGCTTTGACCTAGCCTTATATATGTCTCGTGCTCAGACAGCCACCCTCCGGGCGGAACTGCACGCGAGACATATATAAGACTAGTTCAAAAATGAAATAAACTTCAGTACAAAGGCACTTTAGTATTTATTTACTCTAGTGACATTTTAGAACAATAAATTGTTTAAATTATGATTATTTTCTAGGTGGGACCACTGTAAGCACCTCAGTTTGAGCCTGAGCCCTATTTATATATGTTTTGTTTGGCACCTTAATTGCTTTAATTAGCTATGAATATTCAACATTAAAGGATTTTTTTATGCGCATATTAAGCCTATTTTTCATATTAGTAACATTTAATCTTGCTCAGGCTAAAATACATAATCCTAGTGATTTTAATGCTATAAATGGTATTGGCAAGTCTAACTCTTATGAGGCAGAATTTAATTTAAACGGATACTTAGTGCTTAAAGATGGTAAGCCTCATTGTTATGTTGGCGATTTATCTAAGCCCTCAAGTTATGCTGTAGACCGCTGTAACTCTGGCTTAAGTGAGCTAGCACTTCTTACTGAAGATGCACCTGAAGAGCGTTATGCAAGTCTAACTATAGCTGCTGCTGCTTGTGCAGTTGGCGCTGGTGTTGGAGTTATTATGAGATCTCATAAAGCTTTATCTAAACAATCTAAAGAAAGCTTAAAAGATGGCTTTAATGGAGCGAGAAATATTGGGGCAGGGTTAATTTCTTACCCTTTAACTTTTGTAGCTACTGGTGGGTTTCAAATTTTCCCAGCCTTTGCATTTGTAGGTTCATTAGGTTCAGTACTATTACCAGCAGTGGTTTGCGCAGAAATTGGTGAAAACATCACTGATTATGTGATTTTAAAAGTTCAAAATAATTAATATTTTATTAAGATACTTGTTTATGAAAAATAACAATATAAAGAATCATCATTTATTTCAATTAAAATACTTCTTAAGCGCATAAGACGAGCGATCAATAAAGTCTTTTCTTAACTTCAAGGATTTTTTTTTCTGATCGATATATTCTTTATCTGTTTCATTAGCTAATCTTCGGTCTATATAATAGTCTAAAAATTTTTTAGTGTACTCACCTGGGTTTTTAAAACCAACGGACAATAACAACGCTATACCAAAAGCATCAACTTCATAATGAGCATAATGTGAATTCTCTAATTTACAACCAAAAGCTCTGTAAGAACCATACCTATTAAATTCTCTTTCACAAAATGGAGGTCGCAAATCATCATAATGTTTTGATAATAAACCACTTACAGATAAACCATCTATTCCAGAATTTTCTTTCAGTGTCGAATACTCATGAATCAGATGACCAATCTCATGCGCTAGATTAGCAGTGACTAATTTCTCACCTTCTTCTTTTCCAAACTTCTGAATAATTTCAAAATAAAAGTTATTCTCATAAAATACTGAAAATGGACCAATCCAAGCTGAACTTGTATTTTCATTTTCACACTCATACAATTCAATTGTTTTAACTAAAAAATTGGAAAAATTAATCTTTAATAATTCAAAAAGGTTATTTAACTCAATATTTTTTTTAATTTTAATACTACAATTTTTAAACTCTTCCTCAACTAACTTATTTCTATTTTTAAAATCAGGAATATTTTTTAAATCTTGAAAACGATGTAGAGTTTGCTTTATTAGTTGGTAATTAAACAGTACTTCATCAGAGCTGTAGTTATAATTAGCTAATTCTCTCTTGCCTTCGACTGGTTTAAGATTTATGCTCGAGCAACCTGTAACAAATATAAATATAAGTGCAAAATTACAAAGTTTCATTTAATGTTATCGGACAACAAAGATTATCTATAAAGTAACTCTCTGAAAGTCTAGTTTTAATTATGGGAATATAGCTTATAAACTTTGCCTACTTTCTTTTAAGTATTTAGAGTCTAGTATAAATTTTAAATTTTTATCGTTATACATGGATAGAGGACTAACTATTTTTTCGTTTAAATTTAACTCTTTGTTTATACTTCCATAGCGCTTTAAAACTAAGTCCTTAATATAAGGACCATCTAAATTAAACTCTCTGATTTCCTGCATAGTGCCTGGTGACTTATTAAAGGCATTTATAAACCCTTTATATACAAACTCACTACAGTAAATTTTATCGTCAGACCACTCAAAGTATATATCATAGTTTAAACCCAAATATTTTTTTAAACTCTCTTTTAATAAATTTTGATTTCGCAAATCACTCAAATCAACAAAGTTTTTCTTAACACGTTTTATAGTTACTCTTTCTTCCTTTCCATTTTTAATGAATCGCTTAATAGGGGTTATTTTTACAGGCTGCACAGCCTCATAAACATTCCATTTGCCAGCCTCTTTAAACAATACTCCCACATGAGTAATATGAGACCCAGAACCTTCCTGCAAAGCCTCAGACTGACTACTTAAACTAGATTGAAATATTAAATCACCACTCTGAGCATGCTGATTAAGATACCTTTCAAAAGAAGAGCCCCAAGCGTTATTAACTATGGTAAAAACTAAAAGTGAAAATAAAAATTTTAACATCACAAATCTCCTAATATTAAAAATAATCTGTACATAAATGATAATTCTAATCATAAAAATTACAAACACTAAAAATATAAGCTGATTGAAGAATGGAATAATTAGTTAACTGTACGCGCCAAGCCTCTAGCTTTACATCTGATTTTGAAGTGGAGTTTATTTACTCCACGCGCAGTTCCGTTAACTCGCGACTTCACGAAGTGGAGTTGCGCCATTAATAGCTGCTTGAATGGGATAACTGACTATATGTTACTCGCTACACACACCAAACCTCTAGCTTTACGCTTGAGTTTGAAATAGAGTTTATTTACTCCACGCGCAGTTCCGTTAGCGCGTGACTTCACGAAGTGGAGTTCCGCGATTAACGGCTGTCTGAGCATGGAGTGAATAAACTCCACTTCAAAATCAGATGTAAAGCGGGCCCTCTATTCGTTGGCTCCCGAAATTATATCTTCTAACTGCTGCTCGGAAATATTTTCTGGTTTATTTTTTGGATTTAGATCATAGCGGATTTTATGCACCCAGCGACGCCCCACAAATGCGTTAATTTTTCTTTTTAACTCAAGCTCAATAAATTGTAAGTTCTGCATATGCACTGGGTGAGCGACCCATAAAGTCAGTAAACCCTGATCATACTGTATGGGAGAGGAGTATTGGCTAATTTGAGGACCCACAAGTTCTGCCCATTGGTTCCAAACCTTCCACCTTGTAAACTGTTGAGATAAGGGCGATTTTTGAAAAAAACTTTTCAATACCTCTGAGCTTGTTTCTAACTGCGCCTTTTTCTTGCGCAACTTCTTTTTGTCTGACATAAACTCACTTTAAAGGGATTATAATATGAAGTCTATATGCGTAGTGGGAGCCGGTTTAGCTGGAAGTGAATGTGCTTATCAATTAGCTCAATTAGGTCACAAAGTGGACCTCATCGAGATGAGACCAAAAGTAACTACACCTGCACATAAAACCGCATTATTTGCTGAGCTTGTTTGTTCAAATTCATTTGGCAGCAAAACAGACTATTCAGCCCCAGGCCAACTTAAGTGGGAGGCTAGAAAACACGGCAGCCTTATTTTACAGGCTGCTGAAGTTGCAACGGTTCCAGCTGGTATGGCTCTTGGAGTGGATAGAGTTGTTTTCTCTGAGTTTATTACAGATAAAATCCGCAACCACCCCAATATTACAGTTATTGAAAAAGTTGTTCGCTCATTAGATGAGGTTCCAAGACCCGCAGTTATTGCCACAGGGCCACTAACCCATGATGATCTTTCCCATAGTATGAAAGAACACTTTGATGATGACTTTTTATATTTTTATGATGCCATTGCACCAATCATTGATACTGAAAGTATAAATCACGATATCACCTGGAAAGGTGATCGCTGGGGTAAGGGAACTAATGACTATATTAATTGCCCATTAAACAAAGAACAGTATTATAACTTAATTGAAGAAATTAAAGCCGCCCGCAAAGTAGAGCCAAAAGAATTTGAAAAAGATGCTAAATACTTTGAAGGCTGCATGCCCATTGAAGCCATTATTGAGCGCGGTGACCGCACACTAAGGTTTGGCCCAATGTCACCTAAAGGCTTAGATAATCCTAAAACTGAAAAATGGGAATATGCCATAGTTCAGTTACGCCAAGAAAATAAAGAGGCCACAGCCTATAATATGGTGGGGTTTCAAACTAAAATGGCCTACGGCGAACAAAAAAGAATTTTTAGAATGATACCCGGCCTAGAAGATGCTGAATTTTTAAAACTGGGAAGCATTCACAGAAATTTATATATTCACTCTCCTAAAAAGCTAACTCCACACTTATCAAGTAAAAAAGATCCGCAATTATTTTTTGCAGGCCAAATAACAGGGGTTGAGGGTTATTTTGATTCTACTTGTATTGGGCTGTTAGTTTCTAGTTTTGTTCACCAACAAGTTAATGGTAATGAAATCAAACTTCCTAATAGATTCACCGCTTTTGGCTCTTTACTTAATGCCATAACTGAAGACAAAAAACACTTTCAGCCCACTAATATAAACTTCAGTTTATTTCCTGCTATTACCGGAGATGGCCTAAGAGGCCGCAAAGGACGAGAGCAAAGAAGGGAGCTTCAATTGAAAAATGCTCAAGATAACTTTATACCGCTACACTAATTACGAGGACATTATACTATGAAAAAATTTATTTATATTTTAATTTTTTTAACTCTTGGCGGATGCATGAACATCAAAAAAGGAACGAGTAGTACCAACTTAGATAATCTTTTATGGCTTGAAAAAGTTGAAGGAGATAAGGCTATTAATTGGGTTAAAGCCCAAAATAAAGTTACGGACCATAAAAATAAAATATCAAAAAATTATAATACTCTAAAAAAGCAGGCTCTAGAAATTTTAGAAGATAAAAATAAAATTCCTTACATGAGCATGAGGGGAAACTATGTTTATAATTTTTGGCAAGATAAAAACCATGCAAAAGGTATATGGAGAAGAACTACGCTTAATAGTTATAAATCAAAAAATCCAAGATGGACTACACTTATTGATGTCGATCTTCTGGCAAAAAAAGAAAATGAAAATTGGGTATTTAAAGAG
This sequence comes from uncultured Bdellovibrionales bacterium, assembly GCA_938001965.1. Lineage (GTDB taxonomy): Bacteria > Bdellovibrionota > Bdellovibrionia > Bdellovibrionales > UBA1609 > JAHDIR01. The sequence goes on from CALLBC010000007.1 coordinate 12,897, forward strand.
ACCGATTGTTTTATAGATGACTATGATAAGTGTTTAATACATTTATCTCGCGGAGGAAAAGACGCAACTGTCATTAGAGAGTTTAACCTCAAAACCAAAAAATTTGTTACAAATGGATTTCAACTCCCAGAAGCTAAATCATGGGTCAGTTGGAGAGATAAAGACTCTTTATATGTTGGAACTGATTTTGGCAAAGATACCATGACTAAAAGTGGGTATCCAAAAATTGTAAAAATTTGGAATAGAAATACTTCATTATCATCAGCTAAAGAGGTTTTTTCTGGCATAAATGACGACATGGGTGTCTATGGCTACTTCATGAAAGATGGCGACCAATACTTTCACACTATCACTCAATATAAAAATTTCTATGCTTCAAAAAAGTGGAGTATTTCCAAAGATGGATTAAAGTTAATTCCGCTGCAAGACAGTGCTAAAATTGAAGGGCTGTTTAATGGCTTCCTTATAGTTTCACTAAAGAAAGATTGGACAATTGAAGACACTACTTTTAAATCAGGCTCCGCCTTAGCTGTAAAAAGAAAAATCGTTGATAGTGGAAAAGTGACTACAGATGATATTTTAATTTTAAAGGAACCTTCTGCAAAAGAGTCTATTCAGTCTATTCGTAAATCAAGAAATAAGTTAATTATTAGTACAATTGATAATGTTCGTGGAAAAATTTATCAAATTGATTATAAGAATAAATTATTTACTCAACCAAAATTATTAAATATAAACTCTAGTGGCGATATCAGGCTTTCTGCAACAGACGACAGCACTAATCTAATTACTTTTTATGACGAAGGCTTTTTACAACCCAGATCACTAAACTTATATAACCTTGACGCCAATAAGGTTACGCCACTTAAATCTTTAAAAGCAAAGTTTAATATTAATGGAATGACTGTAGAGCAGCGATGGGCAACCAGTAAAGACGGAACAAAAATTCCTTACTTTATTGTTGGTAAAAAAGAGGTCCTTGCAAAAGGAAATGCCCCCACTGAACTTTATGGCTATGGTGGATTTAATATCTCTAGTAAGCCGTATTACAATGATGTGCTTGGAAAGCTATGGCTTGAAAAAAATGGCGTTTATGTTTTAGCTAACATTAGAGGTGGTGGAGAGTTTGGTCCTAGCTGGCATCAATCCGCAATATTAAAAAATAAACATAAATCTTACGAGGATTTTATTTCTGTTGCTGAGCATTTAATTTCCACAGGTGTAACTAGTAATAGCAGGCTTGCTATCAGTGGAGGAAGCAATGGAGGCCTTTTAGTAGGAGCAGTGATGGTAAAACGACCAGACTTATTTAATTCAGTTATATGCCAAGTTCCACTGCTTGATATGTTGAGGTATCATAAACTATTAGCAGGAGCGAGCTGGATGGCTGAATACGGCGACCCAGATAAACCTGATATGCGTGAATATATTTTAACTTACTCGCCATACCAAAATGTGAAAAAGAATGTTAAATACCCAAATGTGCTTTTTATGACTTCTACAAAAGATGATCGTGTCCACCCTGGACATGCTAGAAAAATGGCTGCTCGAATGATGGAACAAGGACACCAAGGAATTAGTTACTATGAAAATACAGAAGGCGGTCATTCAGCCAGCTCTGACTTAAAACAAAGAGCAAAAATGAAAGCAATAAAATATAACTTCTTACTTGAAAACCTTAAGTAACCCTATTAGCCCGTATATACTTTGTGCATACGGACTTATTCAACCGTTACTGACTTGGCTAAGTTTCTTGGCTGATCTACATCATGACCCAATGCACTTGCTACATGTAATGATAGCAGCTGCAACGGAATAACCGCTAAAAATGGATTAATATTCCATGGAACCTCAGGAATAGATAAGAAGTTAATACTTAAATTTTTTAGTCTCTCATCATTCACAGTACCAATGGAAATGACTTGAGCTCCCCTGGCTTTTGCAGTTTCTAGGTTACTAATTGCTTTATCGTACAAATCATCTTTTGGTGCTATCATAACAACAGCCATTTGTTCATCAATTAGTGCAAGCGGGCCATGCTTCATTTCCCCAGCTGCGTAACCTTCTGCGTGCATATAGGCTAACTCTTTAAGTTTTAAAGCGCCTTCTAAAGCTATTGGAAAGTTAACTCCTCTTCCAAGGTACAAAAAGCCTTTATAATCTTTTAATCTTTCAGCAGCTTCAGCAAAGAATTTGTCATAAGTTAAAACTGACTCCATATGGCTTGGAGTCGCTAGTAATGACTTTACCAAAGCCCTTTCTTCTTCAGGCTTCATATTACCGTTCACTTTAGCAATATACCCTGCAAGTAAATTTAAAATTGATAATGAACAAATAAATGCTTTTGTACTGGCAACACCAATTTCTACCCCAGCATTCATATATAGCTGAATATCTGATTCACGATCCATGCTTGAGTGCTGAACATTACAAAGGGATAAAGTACGAACCCCTTGCTCTTTAGCCAAACGCAAAGCCGCCAGAGTATCCGCTGTTTCCCCACTTTGAGAAATTACTATTAATAATGAGTTTTTAACTAGCTTAGGACTTCTGTACCTAAATTCACTGGCAATATCTACCTTACAAGACACACCAGACATTTTTTCAAGTAAGTACTCACCGACCATGCCTGAGTAAAAGCTTGTCCCGCAAGACACTATATATATTTGCTCTAATGATTTAATATCAGATACGTAACTCTCTAAAGCAGGCATCTCAATACTTTGTGTTTCAATATTAATATAAGGCTCTAATGACTTAGCCATACTTCTTGGCTGCTCAAATATTTCTTTTAACATATAGTAAGGATAACCTGACTTTTCAACTTGCTCGGCAGACCAACTAATTTCCTCTATTTTTTTATCTATAGGCTTTAGATCATTAGAATAAAATTTATAACTATCTTTCTGAATATGTACTACTTCATTTTCCGACAAGTAGGCGATGTTTTTAGTGTATGGAACAATAGCTAACATATCACTTGCAACAATAAATGATTTTTCAGCAAAACCCACTAATAATGGGGGGCCGTTAGTAAAAGCCACCATTTCATCAGGGTGCCTTTCAGATAAAACTAAAACTGCATAAGCCCCCTGTAATCTTGGAATAACTTCTTTAACAGCAGTTAACAAATCATTAGTTTGCTTTACTTTAATATTGATTAAGTGGGCTATTAGCTCTGTGTCAGTGTCTGAATAAATTTCTGAACCACCAGCGATCAATTCATCACGTAGCTCTGCATAGTTTTCAATAATTCCATTATGCACCACACTCACTCCACCAATCATATGAGGATGAGCGTTTTTTTCAGTGGCAGGACCGTGTGTCGCCCAGCGCGTATGACCAATTCCTAAATTACCTCTAATAGGTTCTTCATTAAGCTTTTTTTCTAGGTTAACTAGTTTTCCACGGGCTCTAGATCTATTTATAAATTCACCATTATGAATAGCAACTCCTGCGCTATCATAACCTCTATACTCTAGAGTTTTTAATCCCTTAACAATTACTTCTTGAGCGTCTTCTCTGCCCAAGCATCCAACAATTCCACACATATATTAATTACCTTTTATTTTCTGTAGTTTTCTTTGATAACTTGTTTGCCTCGCGCAACAGCCAAAGCATTATCAGGAACATCTTTCGTTATAGTTGAACCAGAACCAATTACAGTATTTTTTCCAATTTCAACTGGAGCAACAAACTGAGAATCACTTCCTATAAACGACCCATCACCAATTTTAGTGACATATTTCTTTTTATCTGCAGCGTAGTTACAAGTTATAGTACCACAACCAATATTTACATCTTCACCAATAATTGCATCACCCAAATAAGTTAAGTGACTGGCTTTAGATTTATTGCCAAATTTTACTTTTTTCATCTCCACAAAATTACCAATTTTTGCTTCCTCACCAATTACTGTTTCAGGTCGGATGTGGGCATAAGGGCCAACCTTAGACTTATTACCAATAAAGCATTTGCTTAAGTAACTACCAGCCTTAACCTCTACTGAATCACCCACCTCTGAATTTTGAATAAATACATTTGGCTCTAATATGCAGTATTTACCAATTTTAGTTTTTTCTTTTAAATAAACACCAGGATATAAAATTGTTCCTTCACCAACTGTAACATCTTCCTCAACGTACGTGCTATCTGGATCAATCACTATAACACCATCGTCTAATAGCTGGTTAATTTTATTTTTAAAAACATCTTTTGTGGCCATTGCTAGCTCCTTTTGATTATTAACTCCAAATGCAATCCTTGAATCACCAATAATTGCACCAACCTTCTGACCCTTTTCCTGACATAACGAAATTATATCCGTTAAGTAGTATTCACCTTGAGCATTATGGCAAGTGATCATAGGCAAATACTCAGAAAGTAATTCAGCGTCCGTGATGTATACACCCGTATTAACTTCCTTAATTTTTAAAGTCTCATGAGAAGCATCTTTTGCCTCAACAATGGCACGTAACTGTCCGTGGTGCCGCACAATCCTTCCAAAAGATTTCGCATCATCTAATTCACAGGAAACAACTGATAAGTCATTCGACTTTTTAATATGTTCGTTAATAATAAACTTAATGTCATCGGGCTTTAATAAGGGATGGTCACCATTTAATATTAATGTGGTCCCTGTTAAATCATCTGGGTTGGCGGCCTGAACAGCCTTGGCAGTTCCATTTTGAACTTTTTGTTTGAAGCATACCCCACCAATAGGTTCAACAACTTGACGAACTAAATTTTCACCAAAGCCAACTATGACTCTTATCTCGCCAGCTCCAGCGGCCTTAACAGTTTCAATGGTTTTGTAAATCATTGGTACGCCGGCAACGGGGTGTAAAACCTTTGGTAATGTCGACTTCATTCTTGTGCCCTTACCTGCTGCCAATATTATTACTGAGAATTGTGGATCTTTCATAGGCACATAATGTCTCTTTAATCACATTTTGGGTCAATAATTGCCCCTATTATTAAAATTTTAAATTCTTAATTCGATGCTTTTTAGAGACTGTTAGCCAATAATCTAGGCCTATACTGGGCACTATATGACCCCCATACTAAGAGATAATAGAGCATTCCCGCTAAACTTTTGTAATTACTGATTAATTCAATATTAACAGTAATATAACCCATGATTAACTTGGAATGTTTTGGAGTGTATTTAGCCTACCTGGTTAGGTTTTACATGGCTTTGTTAGAGTTTATCTATAGTTTTATAAATTTTTATCACGAACTAAAAAATAAATAGTCAAAAGATTTCTAGCTTAAGAAGACTCGCTGTAAAGTGATTCTAATACGAGACTTTAGGTCATAAAAAACCAAGCTTATCTTTTTGTATACTGCTTAATTACTACTGTAGCCCAAACTCTAAGCAATACATTACTTGCCCTGATTAAAAGACTCAGATAAATTTACTATATGACGTACTTAAATATTAAAAAAATAGAAGGACTAAGTGAGTGGGAATACTTTGTTTGGCGCCATAAGAATACTGGTAATTTAATTATTCATTTTATTAGCTTTGTTTCTTCATTTGTATTTATTGTGTTGTCTATATATTTAAAAAATTACTGGCTCTTGTTAGGGGTACTGCCTTCACAGTACATAGGATTTTTAGGGCATGTATTCTTCAAAGAAGGAGGAGCTAGAAATAAAGACTTTATATCGCCAATGACAACAATCTACCTCTCAAAAATTTTCTACCTAATAGCTATAAATAAATATAAACATGAAGTTTCTTTGGTTGAAAAGAAAATCATTAGTATAAATAATAAATCTTAGAATTTTATTTTTAAAAATTTATATAAATTAGCAAGAACCCATAATGGCCCTATAAGTAAAAAATTTAAATCATGAGCAAAAGAAGGCTTCTTCCCTTCATGTTTATGGCCCAATAATTGAGCAGCCCAAGTCATCAAATACATAACCATAAGTATATACAAATATTTTACTCCATAATTACCCTTCAACAACAATGAAATTAATAGCATTAGTATGAGCTGCAAAGCTATGCCGATATAGAGTTTAAAGTTATTAAAACGAACGTAAGCAATTAACATAGCTACTACCAGGAGTGTCCCCCAGCCAAGGTACTTACTTAAAAATAAATCTGGAAACGGAAGAAAACAAGCTAAACCAATAGTTGCATGAAGATTCAATGGAACAGAAATTTCATGAATCCATATATTAATTTTTTTTGTATGACTATTTGAGTATTCCTTTAGATATTCATAAATTTTATTTTTTGCAAAAATCATTCTATCTCTACTTTATCTTTTCTAATTAAAACCTAATATTTTTTTAGACTCTTCCGAAGTCACAAGGTTAATTGCTTCTATCTTAATATTACCCTTTATCATCCCCTGAGCTTCCATTATAGAAAAATATATGTCACTAGCATGTGAACTAGTTATGACTTTAAAGTCTCCTAATTGCCCCACTTCTTTTGCTAACCGATAATGAAAATAATTTTTTAATTCATTTTCAAATGATAATAACTGCTGCTGCTCAGAACTTGACTCCACAAGTACTGAATAAAATGGCTTACTATCATCATTAAAGTTACAGGCAAGTAAACTTATAATTGTATATTCAGATGACTGATCATTAAATTTTCGAATCAGCTCTGCTATAGAATTTTGCTCAAGTTTTTCACCAACTAAATCCATATGTCCAGCCCGACCCTGAAAAGTTAAACAAGGCACATTATTCCACATTTTATCCACCAAGAGTACATCTTTAATTAAGTATCTCAAGAAGCCTGAGCCAGTGCTTAAAATTGGCATGACCCTCATCCCGGCCTTTAATTTCCAACTTGGTATGACTTCATCATTTTCAAGATTCTTAAACTCATAAAAGTGTGATCGATACGCTAAAAGGAAATTACCTTCAAAAGGAATAGTTACAACAGCCTCTGTAGACCAAAGCCCTTTACCTTGAAATTGTGTATTTGGAAAAATATTTTTTAATTGTTCAAATGAATTTATCGCTAAGCCCGTATCCCAACAACTAATCAAACTTAACTTAGGCCATAGCTCTGACCATATTTTTGCCTGATTTTCTTTTGTCAATTTTTGCAATATCTTTGCTGCTTTAATATTTTTAGGAGCTTTTAGGTTTTTACTATTAACTGGACTATCCTGCCAGCTACCTGTTTCTAATACATTAATTATTTCACTTTTATAATTAAAAATATTATCTACAATTGATATAAGAAAACTAGGACTCCAAACTGATATTAAAGATAAGTTTTTATCCGAGACCAAAAATGTTGCTGTTGCAAAAAATGAAAGCTCTGAACTTTCTAGCAGGGCAACACCTTTTGGAACACTAAATATTTTATTGATTATAAGTTTTTTCCAAAATGAAAACAGTTCACCATCATCTACCATACCCATAACTTTTCTATCTTTCGTTGGGATCCAAGACAGTGACCAATAGTGTGAACCCTTCATGACTTGAGGGAAGTTTAAGAATAAGTTATACATCCAGGCTGAAGCTGCTTTATCAAATTCATCTAAAAGTTCTGGCGTATAAGGTATCCATTTCTGTTTACCACTTGAACCACTTGTGGGCTGATACCTGTTAACATTTTTACAAACTAATGGCTCACCAAATTCTTTTTGTCGATCAATTTTATTTCGCCAGTCATCATATGTTGTTACTTTATAAGATTGAGTAAAACTCTCATATTCCATAGATTCCTTACCTAATGCTCGTAGTAAATTATGTAACTGTTTTTTTTGCACTTCCTCGAGGTTATGTAAATTAGTATTGAATTTTTTATAGCTCCTATAATTCAATAACTTGTATATATTATTTAAAAGCCAATAAATCATTAACTACTAGCTCCCAGCGAAAGATCACGCTTAAAATATTCTATAAACTTATTTACAATTTCCTCAGAATATTCAGGCTTACAATAAGTTAATGTTATTTGGAGGCTGTTACTATATTCAATAACAACAGCACCAAACCCTGGGCTTTTAAAAACAGCAGACATTAAAGAAATATTTTTTGTTTTTAATTGCGGTGGCAATATGGCATCATCTACCTTCAGGTAAGAAACCATCATTGATGAGTTAAAACTTTTAATTTTACTAGTCTTTGCTTCAAACATTCGCTTAAGTGTTTTCAGGCTAAAAATCGAGTTCAAACCAAATAGTATTTTTTGAGAATACTCAAGGAACTCTTTATTAATTGTAGATCTTAAAGCTTTATTTAAAAACTTAATGGATGTTTTATCTTCAAAACTAGATGCTGGGACTTCTAGCCTAGTTAGTGTTACTAAATTTCCTATATATAACTTTAACTTAAAAATAGGTCTTAAATTAATGGGCATAGCTAGCACTATGTTTTTATTACAACTAGGCTTAGTGCTTCTCAGCGACTTGCACATTGAATTCACTATATATGCAAATAACGTACACTTATTAATCTTAGCTTCAGCTTTTAATTTACAATAATCTTCTTTTATGATTTCAATATTTACTGTGCCGTATTCTTGCCTAGACTCATTACTCATATCACCAATATTTAAGCAATCATATTTTCTAGAAAAGGACTTGAGTAAATATTTAAACTTTTTATTAAACAGTAATTTAAACACACACCATTTACTTAAAGTGTATTCAGCAAGTGATGGTCTTAAATATTTAATATTAGAAGGCTCATTATTTAAATATATATATAGTAATTCTTTAAGTAAAAATGCTTGGGAGATGCCATCCACCAACGTATGATGAATATAAAAATATAATTTTGAGCTCTTAGGCATATTTACTAAAATAAATTTAAAAGCCGGTTTTTTTGATAATTCAAATTTATCAATAAAGGTAGTCTTAACTTCTCTTTCCGAATTATAAACCTCAAATACTTCACTAAGCTTGACAGAATTTAAACTCATGCGCTGAACTTTCTTTTGTGAAACAATTTTTGATTTTAAAAAAGGGAACCTCTCAATAAGTTTTAAAATACTCTCGCCGAACTTAGACTCATTAATTTTAGCTTGAAACTCTAAACTCAACCCGCAATTAAAGGCAAAGGAAGAGGATTCATGAGCGTAAATTATTTTTTCAATAGGATTAAAATTTACGTCAAAGGCGTTATTCATTATTCTTCCCTAGCAGAGAAATTGACGTAGTATTTTTCTTTAGGAGCTAAAGTAATACCAGCTTTAACACTTACCTCCTTGTTTTCCACAGGAGTAATATCAATTTTTTTAAATAACTCTTTTAGAATTATAGCTAATTCTAAATTCGCCATTCCCTTGCCAATACAGGTATTTTTGCCTCCACCAAATGGTATAAAAGCAAATCGATTGATATTTTTATCTAAAAAACGGTTCGGCTTGAATACAGCAGGCTCTGTCCAAAACTCTTTATTTCTTTGGACAAGATAAATACTAGCCCACACAGTTGTACCTTTTGGCACGAAGTAATCACCCACTTGAGTATCTTTAGCACATAATCTTGAACGAAACCATGCTGGAGGGTAAAGTCTCATAGACTCTTTAATAACATTATTAATACTTTTATAATTTGATAAATCTTTTAGTGTTTTAATTATCAAATTTGAATTAGAGGCTTCCTTGTAAATTTCATTTTTAATATTTTCATTTCTAGAAAGTAAATAAAGAGACCAAAACAAACAGTTTGCTGTAGTTTCAAAAGAAGCTACAAAAAATGTGAGTGCTTCATTTACTAGCTCCTCAGGAGTTGCCAAAGGATCCTTTTCCATAAAAGACATAAAGCTGGTTTTGTTTTGTTTTTTTGACTCAACAATAATTTCATTAATGTGATCAAATAATTGTTTTTTTATTTTATGAAATTTTTTATGACTCTTTAAGGGCAACCATAGAGGCCACTTTATTAGTTGAGCCGGCCTTGAACGCACAAAATCTATCATCTCATCAACTAGCGGAGACAAGTCAGGGAGTAGTTTTATCTCGTCCATACCGTAAATAACTTTAATTACCAGTGAGTACATTATTTTCACACTAAAAGCGTGCAAATCAACTTTACCGCTATAGTCTTTCAACTGCTTAACTATTATTTTTTCCATATCTGGAATTAAGCTATTAATATTGTCTCTAGTGAAGTAAGTTTGAGCGTACTTTCTTTGACGCTTCCATGTTTCTCCTTCAGAGGTAAGAACTGTCTCCCCTAGAACAATGCGTGGCCCCCTTTCTTTAACCATAACTTCATCATTAAGTGTAAATAAACTTTTTATTTCCCTTGGTTCTGAAAAAATGAATATTGACTTAGGCCCAGCTTTTACACGAAATGTATTGCCATACTTATTTTGACATTCAGTTATAAAGTTTAATGGAGCATTTAAAAACTCTTTTGCAGAGCCAAACAAGAGGCTATTAGATGGAACTAATGGTGGTAGTTTTTTATTATTCATTCAGTGTACACCTTATAGCCAGGCATTGAATGAACCTTTTTAACCCACTTCAACCAATGCTCTTTACTGCCAATATTATAACTATCTTCATTAATTTTGTGCAAATGATAATGTGAGATATACGGAAGTATATGATGTAAATTATGTTTGTCAAAATTAAGTAATACATGACGGCCAATAAATTTTGCTAATATTAGATCTTTTGTTACACGCTTATGGTCCCACACAGCTAAAGGAAATTCCTTTTTGTCAATTTTGTTACAATCCAATAAGTTATGTTGACTGATAATAAGAAAGTCTGAAGTAAATAAATACAAAAAAAATGGTAATAAAAACAACTTAAAATATATTGATTCTAAAAAGATTAATAGCAACAAATGACTACTTACCAAAAATACAAAAGATAAACTGATTGTTGGCTTTTTATTTTTATTGATCTTAGGTTTCACCGTTTTTAATAACACTACTAAAAAACTAAATATTGGAATATGTAACTTCCAACAAAAATTTAATATTTTAATATTCATTGAGCTTATCTGATCAGACCTTGGAAAATTTAAGGAAGGATCTCTATCTCTATCTCCCACCCATATATGATGATCTAAATGACTTTGTTTCCAATCCTGAAATGAAAGAAGGCTCAATACAGAGCATAAATGCCCAACTAAAAGGTTCAATTTTTTATTTTTAAAAAATGTATCATGAGCACAAGAGTGTAAGGTGCTGAACTGTCTCCAGACACATACAAAGATCAATAACTGGCCCACAAACCATGTGATTAAACTTTCACTATGGCTTAAATAAAGACCTAAACCAATAAGCATTAACTCTAGGAATAATTGCCTAATCGCATTTAAATTATTAATTTTTAAATTCCTGGTCTCTTGCTTTAATTTTAAATATTGCTTTTTATCCAAATCTTAGAGCTCCATAAAGAATCTAAATTCTTTCCCTTCGTATTTTTCACGAGATAAAGACAAACTATGCTCATATAGCCTTATCACTTCACTTATAGCTTTATCAGTTACAAAGAATACAGAAGCTGGATAATTATATTCTTCCAATTGCTGGGCTTGATTTTCAAGTATAACAATATCTTGATCTAGTATTTTTTTCGTATATTGTTTTAATATTAACTTCAAAAGTGGACCACCAAAGCCTCCCTTAAAACTTATAAATGTATGTACTTTAGATAATAATTTAGAAATTGGCGTAATTACTGAGACAGTTGTTACCTCCAAAGATCCAATTGTATAAATAACCTTAACGTTATACGGTGCTATATACTCATCAATATGGGTTATAGGTTTGTTTTTTGGGTTTAAAAATTTATTTAAAGCTGATTCACTAGAGTTTTCACCAATGGTCTCTATTTTCACTGAACTCTCATCGCTTTTAACTAATACTTCAACTTTTTTATGAGATTTTCCACGAAAAAGACCCTTATGAACGACTCCTGTATGCGCAGTATCAATAAAATTTTCTATAATAGTTAATGCTGGAGCTTTAATTTCATACTTAAAAGTCAGATTATTTTTACTTTGCTCATCATATAAAAAATAGTTTGGAGTATCATGATCATTATTTGATAAATTAACCCAAATATAATCATATTTATCGATGTGATGCTTATAAGACTTAACTTTTCTTCTAGGTAAGCGATCTCCCTCTGGAACAGAAGGCACCTTAACACATGCTCCAGAAATATCAAAACTAGCACCATGGTATGGACAAACTAAGCAGTCATTCTTAACCCAACCTTGAGACAGGCTCACATGGCGATGGATGCACTTATCTTGTAATATTGATATTTTATTCGCTTTATTTTTAAATATAACAAGCTTAGTGTCTGCAATGGTCAGTCCAACTGGTTTATTTTTAATTTCTCTAGCTGCACAGACTAACATCCAGCCAGAGTCTTTATTAACAGAGTACATATATTTCCAATTAAGTTATTTAAGCTCTCTTAGAAAATAATACCTTTAATTTTGTCTTTCTAGTAACATTTTTTATGATCCTTCTAAAAATCAAGTCCAAAGTGAACTCACCAATACAAACTAGCTCATCACCACTTCTCCAATTAGGATTTTTTTCTTGAAAAAACGCAATTTTTTTATTCTTCTTTAAAAGGCCTTCAGTAATTTCACATAAGCCTGCTTTTAAACAGTCTTTTTCAGCACTGGAATCAGTTGGAAACTCAATACACCCTGTAGATCTATTATAATTACTAGAATATAAGTACTCTCCACAGCTATCAATAATATTTTTAATCTCAGCAGGTGTATTTTTGAAAGGGTGCGGATAATAATTAACAAAGTTATTCGCTAATAATAAATAAGTTTTATAACCTTTTGAAATCAAATTCCAATAAATCTTCGTAAAAGGACTTTTCAACTTCTGCTTAAGTAAGTATTTTGAAAATTCAGACCCTAAATTATTATTACCCCAATATCTCTTATCTACAATAGTGTCACCACTAAATATAAATTTAGCTTTAAATTGAGCTAAGGAAAATACTTTAGCTGTGCTGAAACCAACGATTTCGTCTGTTAAAATATCAATTATTAAAAAAACAAAAGATTTATCATTTAAGTCTGTTATGAACTGATTGTAATTCACATTAGAATAGTATGACTGAAAAAGTCCCCACATATCAGCTATATGTGACTCACTGAGTTTAGATATGGGCACAGTTGTATTTCTTGTTTTCATTGAAATTATTCCATAAATTGTCATTTAGGTAACAAATAAGGTTCCTAAAAATCAATTAGCTAAAACCTCGTTTATAATCAGTTCTTTCAGAGATAAAAAGAGCAATTATTGTGCCATTAAAATTAAGAAGAAGCTGAACTTAAAGTGCCAGCCCTCATTAATACATTGTAAAGCAATATTGTTATTGGAAGAGTTGCACTGGAAAATTGAATTCAGATCCGCACCTTCTATAAAAATACTAGTTAATTATTTTGATTAAAACTACACCACCAGACTAAACTTGCTAGGAAAGCTTCTACCCCAACAATTGATACTTATATTTATTAATAAATTCAAGTGCTTGGCCTGGTTAATGTGTAGGAATTCTTTATTGGGAGTGGCATAAACTCATATCTTGATTTACTAAATACCTTATTTCTCATATAATTTTACGGTTATGATCAAGTTGTTAAATTGGACTAAAACTAAGCAAAGTAAAACTATTGAACTTTATTCTTCACATGAACTGAATGAGCTTTATAAACCCATTCTCTTTATTGGTGGCATGCATGGCGACGAGCCAGAAGGTGTGGCATTGGCTGAAAACCTTTTAACATTAATTGAGCAAAAGCATAGCCCAGAGCACTGGGCCCTAATCCCCTGTCTAAATCCAGATGGCTTTACAAATAACTTGCGCACAAATGGAAACGGAGTGGACCTTAACAGAAACTTTCCTTCTCCTGACTGGAGTGCAGCTTTTGAAAAAGAAAGATACAACCCTGGCCCATCCCCTTGTTCTGAACCCGAAACGAAAGCTTTAACACAACTCATCATAAATATTAAACCTCGTATAATAATTCACTTTCACTCATGGAAACCTTCAATCATCTTAACTGGCCCTGAGAATAATGAGGAGGCAAAAATATTAAGTGAAACCTCTGGTTACCCTTTAGAGCTTGATATTGGCTACCCCACACCTGGCAGTCTTGGACAATATGCTTGGCTGTCTTTAAATATTCCTGTTGTTTGTATTGAGGAAAAAGAGAAGGAATCACCTCAAAACTCATGGCAGAGGTTTCGTCCCGCCTTTGAAAGTATTTTGAATATCAATCAATAAAGGCTAATATAAAACTATGAGCGTTTTAAATATTTATTCTGTATTGTCAGACTTGCAGCAAGCACGCAGCATTGGCTCATTAGAAAATCTAATTTATCAAAATTTAAAACACCAAATCGGTGTTCTATGTGCAAAAATTACTTTTGAAGACAACGACCCAAGAATTGATAAGTACTCCGGCAGAAAAAGTATTGAACTTTTGAGATTAAAATTGGGGTTGGACTATTTTCCTGATGCTAGTTTAAGTGTAGCTAAAGAAAAAAAATTCAGTAAAACTGAACTCAAATTTTTAGATAAAGTTATTAATACCGTACATATTAACTTAGACCGGCTCATAAAAATTGAACAAACTGAAAATTTAAAACAGCAGTGGGACTCAACTTTTGACGCCATCTCTACTCCCCTATGCCTGACAAACGAGAAATTTTCAATTTTAAGAACTAATAAATCTTTTACAGAAAAATTATCTTCTAAACCAACCACAATTGTTGGCGAAAATGCTTTTCGCTTATTTTTGGGATCACAGGAAATTAGTTTTAAAATGGAAAAGGGACAGAGCCATTTAACTGCTTTAGCTAATAAAGAAATCAATAATACGATTTTAAATTACGAGATCCACTGCCAACTCATTTCCCAGCCTCAACAAAGCAATGATTTAAAAAATAAACAATACTTAGTCATGTTTCGCGACATTACTGAACAAAAGAAACTTGAAAAACAAATTTTTGAGTCAGCAAAAATGGCTGAGCTTGGCACTATTGGTAGCAGTATTGCCCACGAGCTCAATAACCCACTAGCTGGAATGTTATCTTTTATACAAATTATTAAAATGGATTTAAATAAAGAGTCTCCATACTACAGTGATATTAAAGAAATGGAGACAGCCACTTTAAAATGTAAGGATATAGTTGAAAACCTCTTAGGCTTTTCAAGAAAACATAATCTTGAAGAACAAGAAGAGATAAATTTAACCGAAATTGTAAATCAATCTATTAAGATTAATGAGCTTCAAACAAAAGCTAAAGGAATTAAGCTTGAGTTTCCCGAAAATATTGATGAGAACTATTATACTCTTGGCAACAGGAATTTACTTACACAAGCCTTAGGTCACCTCATACAAGAGGCTAGTCTAAGTTTACAAGAAAATATGGAAACACACCCAGGCTTTCAGGGTGTCATTAATATTGCATTATCTAATAATGATGATGGTCCTGTTCTTAAAATTAACGACAACCGAAAAACAACAGAGAGCTACGATCCTTTTCAAGGCGGCAAGAGCCTTGGCGTAACTGTTGCCTATAAAATTATGAAAGACCATCAAGTTATCATGGAATTAATTTCCCAGCCTAACATTGGGGTACAGGCAAAATTATCATTCAAACGACCAGATTTGTTAAACAAGAGACAAGTTTTTGACGGAGAAATTTGACACTTCTGCACACCGTTCTATAACATTATAAATGTAGCAATCCTCTAGAAATAACCATACTAAAGGCTTTCAGGGGACAAGTAGCAAGACCAAGGATGGTGTAAGTGAGTGGTATTCAGAGAATTCTAGTTGTTGATGATGAAAGTAGTTTACGTTCTGCCCTATTTAGAGCACTTAATAAAAAGTATCAAGTTATAACTGCAAGCAATGCTACTGAAGCCATTGCCTTAGCTCAAGGTGACCTAAACTTAGACTTAGCCCTCATTGATTTACGACTTCCTGATGGCAATGGCATCGAACTAATGACACAACTTCGCTCTAATCATGCCAACATGAAGACTATTATATTAACTGGTCATGGAACGGTTGAACTCGCTGTTGAAGCCACTAAAAAAGGGGCATCACACTTTATTACTAAACCTTTTAATTTAGAAGAAGTTTTAAGTATTACCGAAAATCTAGTTTCACAAAAACAGTTAGAAATTGAAAATATTCAATTAAAAGCATCTATACAAACTAAGTATAAGTTTGAAAATATTGTGGGCCAAAGTGAAGAGTTAACCCAAGTATTAAACTTAGTAGATAAAGTGGCCGGAACTGACTCAACAGTTCTGATCACTGGTGAAAGTGGAACCGGTAAAGAGTTAATCGCTCGTGCATTACATTTTAATTCTAATCGATCAACAGCTCCATTTATTCCAATTAACTGCGGAGCCATTCCAAGTGAGTTACTTGAAAGTGAGTTATTCGGCCATGTAAAAGGCGCCTTTACTAATGCTGTTAATAGTCGCGCTGGACGTTTTGAGTTAGCTGAGGGCGGAACCATATTTTTTGATGAGATTGGTGATATGAGCCCACATTTACAGGTAAAACTATTAAGAGTTTTACAAGACCGTAAATATGAGCCCATTGGGTCAACTAAAACTAAAACGGCTAATGTTAGAATTGTGGCAGCAA
This sequence comes from uncultured Bdellovibrionales bacterium, assembly GCA_938001965.1. Taxonomy (GTDB): domain Bacteria; phylum Bdellovibrionota; class Bdellovibrionia; order Bdellovibrionales; family UBA1609; genus JAHDIR01. Next base: position 29,504 of record CALLBC010000007.1, read on the forward strand.
CAAACTTAAAACTTGAAGAAGCCGTGAAAAAGGGAACCTTCAGAGAAGACCTTTATTATAGACTAAATGTAATTCCCGTGACTTTACCAGCTCTAAGGGAGCGTAAATCTGATATTGCAGTTTTATTCCAGCACTTCATGGAAGCTTTTAATCGTAAAAACAAAACAGAAATTAAAGGACTATCTCCTGATACACTAAATATTTTGACTCATTATACTTGGCCAGGAAATATCCGTGAATTAGAAAACTTAGTTGAGCGCTTAAGTATTATCAAAGGAAAGGGAATCATTGAAACTTATGATTTACCGCCTAAGTACAAGTCACAATCTAATTATTCGTTTAACTCTGATAAAATAGAAATTCCAGACACTGGTTTAGACTATAACTCAGCTGTTAATGCGTATGAAAACCAGTTAATCTTAAAAGCACTAGAAAAAACAGGCTGGAACAGAAACCAAGCCGCAATACTTTTAAAATTAAACCGCACCACCTTAGTTGAAAAGATTAAGAAAAAGGGCCTAAAGCCTGCTGAAATATAATTACAGCACTAAGGCTCATAAATAGCTATTATCAGCCAGTATAATAATTTATCCAAACCACAATCTATTACCCAATCAGAAGTGCACTTCAGTCATTAAGAGCCTTAAATAAACTTAATATTGTGACGAAAAAAAAAATTGGATAGTCAAAAGATACAATAGAACTGTTTAATGTTTTTTTACAAACACATGCTTAATTTGTAAGCAAAAAGGGGAAATTGAATGGAAATGACTACATGGTTAAATACTGCAATTGAAAAAGGAACTGAATTTGCTGTCTCTTATGGGCCTAAAATTATTGGTGCCATATTAACATACTGGATAGGATCCATAATTATTCGAAAAATTTCAGGTTTTGCTAGAAAAAGAATTGAAAACTCAGGCGTAGACGCCACTTTAGCACCCTTCTTTGCTAATATGTTTCAATCGATTTTAAAAGTTTTATTAGTACTTAGTGTGGTTGGAATACTTGGAGTTGAAACAACTTCTTTTGCAGCTATATTAGCTGCTGCTGGTCTTGCGATTGGTATGGCACTACAAGGCTCGCTTGGTAACTTTGCTGGTGGAGTTTTACTTTTAATTTTCAGACCCTTTAGTGTTGGCGATGTAATCAAGGCACAAAACTTTGAAGGTGAAGTACAAGAGATTTTATTATTCGTTACGATTTTAAAGACTTTAGATAACAGAGTTATATATATCCCAAATGGTCCATTAGCTGGTGGACCAATTGAAAACTACTCTCGTGAAGAGTGGAGAAGAGTTGATATGGACTTTAAAATCAGTGGAGCGCAGGATATCGATCAAGCTAGAAGTGTAATGCTAACTGCCATGAATAATGTTCAAGGTGTTGCCAAAACTCCCGAAGCCACAGTTGCCGTTACTGGTTTAACTGAGTACGCCACTCAACTACAAGCTCGCCCATACTGTAAACCTGCTGATTACTATAATGTTTGGGTAGCTTGCCAAGAAGCTATTAAAAAATCTTTAGCTACCCATAATATTATTGGTCCAACACCAAGCCAAAATGTAATTGTTAGCCAAGCTTCTGATTACTTAGGACATAAAACAAAAGGAAATAACAACTCTGCTACAATAGTTCAATAGCCATAAAAAGGGGGCATCGTTAATAAAATTTCGATGCACCTATATTTATTTATAAATTAATAAAAGCTTATTGTTTTACTCTCTATGCAGCTCGTAAACAACTCTTACCACTTTATCAAATTCATTTCCTATATTGCATATAACCTCTAAACACTCATTCAAATGATCACTGCAATTTATTAATACTTTTTTAACAGATCTGATAAATTAATTGATGGTACAGCTATTAATTTTGCATTATTTCATAACCTAACTTATCGAATAGTGGAATTAGCTTTTCAACAGGCCAAGCCCCTTTGCGAATAACTTTTATACTATCACCAGAAGTTTTTAAAATGGTGCTTGGTAAATTTCTATCTGATTTAACTTCAGGCTGCCAGTCCACCACTTTTACCTCTTCAGGTAACCAACCCAAACCCTTCACATCAACTGCTGGTGGCTGACCACTTAAGTTAGCGCTAGTTGAAACAATTGGTGATTCAACTAGTAAAATAAATCGCTTTAACCAATCATGATTAGAGCATCTAAGACATAAAGTCCCATCATTACTACCTAATGAACTTGCAATTTTTTTATCTAGGGCAGGAAAAATAAAACTAACTGGACCTGGCCAAAATGATTTTAATAGTCTTTTTTCTTTTTGATTCAACATAACTAAGGTTTTAGCCATTTCTACGTCACGCACTAAAACACTAAGAGCTTGGTTGGTATTACGTCCCTTAATTTCGAAAATTTTATCAACAGCTGCTTGTTTATATATAGATGCACCTAGGCCCCATACAGTTTCAGTGGGGTAAGCTATAACCTCACCATTATTAATTGCTTCAGATATATCAACAATATTAAATAACTTCATTATATACTAGATATCCCCGCACCTATATCTCGGCGCAATTGCATACCTTCCCAAGAAATTTCTTCTGATAGTTTATAAGCTTGGCTTAATGCTTCTTCATGTGTTGCACCCAAGCCAATTAGGTTTAATACTCGTCCACCATTGGTCACCCAATCACCCACATCATTTCGTTTAGTGCCAGCATGTAAAATGTAGCTAAAAGCACTACTCGACTGTAAATTACCTTCAATCTTAACCCCTTTAACTGGGCTTGCCGGGTAATTTTCAGCCGCTAAAACTACACAGGAGATGCATTGTGTTTTCCAAGTTAACGGCTTTACTGTGCCGTCAGCAATATCAGAAAATACTTCTCCCCAATCCCCATCTAACAAAGGCAAGAGGGTTTGAGTTTCTGGGTCACCAAACCTTACATTATATTCAATAACCATTGGGCCACTTTCAGTAATCATTAAACCAACAAACACCACTCCCCTAAAATCAATGGAACTCTTATTAATATGATCCACTGTGGGCTTAAGTATTTTTTCATGAATTTCTTTTTCAAGGTTAACATGGATGTTTAGTGGCGCAACCACACCCATTCCGCCAGTATTAGGGCCCTTACCACCTTCTAACAGAGCTTTATGATCCTGAGCCAAAGGCATCGCCTGATACTCTTTACCATTTGTTAAAATTAAAAAACTTAATTCATAGCCCGGCTGAAACTCTTCTAATAAAGCCTTTTCACCTGAGGCCCCAAAAATTTTATCTTCAAAGCACCTTACTGCAAATGCTTTTAACTCTTTCAGAGTCTGGCAAACTGCCACGCCCTTACCGGCAGCAAGTCCATCAGCCTTAAAAACATATGGTGCACTAAAGTTTTTAGCAGCTTCCATAGTTTCATCAACACTATTAACTACTTCAAAGTTAGCCGTTGGAATATTTGCATTTTTCATGAACTGCTTTGCAAAAACCTTACTCTCTTCTAACCTGGCACCACTCTTAGATGGGCCGAACACTTTTACGCCCCACGATCTTAAGTGATCAGCCAAACCGCTCACTAAATAGTTTTCTGGGCCAATAACAACTAAGTCGATTCTTTTTTGGCTAACAAAAGTTTTGAGTAAATCTAAATTTTCTAAATCTATATCGTGAATGAAGGCTTCTTTCTTCATCCCTTCATTACCTGGAGCACAATGAAGTTCATGTATAGTTTGCGAAAAACTAAGAGCTTTTACTATTGCATGCTCTCTTCCACCCTTTCCTATAACTAATACATTCATATCTAAAACCTTATTAAAGTTTCTTATCAATTATTAACTTTTGCGAACTAGAAAACTTCTCTGGCTCAACATACAAACGTTCAATCAATCTGATCTCTTCATACTTTTGAAAGATTTCTGTACTTTCTTCAATTGAGTATGGCTTTGCTTGAGTATCATACTGGTCAACCACATAAATTGGAAAAGATTTTTCAGCCTGTGAAGCAGTATGATATTTACTAACACGTGCATAGGAACTAGACAAAATTGATGGAACACCAGATTTCTCTAACTCTGCTTGCATATTTTCAGTTCTATTATTGTTACCTGTTGAGTGAAGCTCAAAAAGCACTTTATAAGGTCTTCTCTCCGAAATCCTCTTCGCCCACTCATTATTAGACCCAGCTAAATGTTGATATAATAAATAATCATTATACTTAATGTACTCTTCTATATTACTTGGCAAAGCAAATTGATTATCTTTAGAGGTAAAGTACCTATAAAGCATTTCTTCGTAAATTACGCTTTTATGGTGAAAATACACCATTAAGTGCATATGATGTCTAGATAGTAAAAAATCATCAAATGTATATAAAGCTCTACGGTTTAAAGCTAAAAAAGCCTCATCATCTTTTATATGCATAGTTAAGTTTGCAATTAACCAGTGTAAGTCTACTTTCCCGTAACTAGTTCCACAATAATAGGCGTCTCTTTCCAGGTAGTCCATGCGGTCCACATCTATTTCAGAACTCACCATCTGGCTTAATAAAGTTCTATAATCTACCCCTTGATCAACAAAAAAATCATCTGGGCAAATTAAACTTTTATCAATAAGGCAGGCCACATGAATTGGACTAATATCCTTAAAAGAGCTTTTTAAAATTTTTGTTAAACTGGAGTCCGTAATAAACTTAATTGAGTAATCTTCATGGTTGGCTTGTGTCTCTGGAGTGATCTCATCTGTGGCAACATCACTTCTTCTTTTGTCATAAGCTTTTACTTCAAGACCATTTAACTTTGGCATAACCTCTTCAGTGGTGTGACTTAAAGGCCCATGACCAATATCGTGCAGCAATGCACCAAGCTTAACAGCTTCTCTCATTCTTAATTTCACATCGGAAGTACTAAAGTTATAGTTTTTAAATATATTATCAAAAACCACGCCGGCTAAGTGAGAAACACCCAAGGAGTGTAAGTATCGATTATGTGTGGCTCCTGGAAAACTAAATTCAGAAAAGCCCAACTGCTTAATAGCTCGCAACCTTTGATAAGCAGCGCTATCTATCACCTGATTAAATTCTGGACTGATTTCTATTGCACCATGAATGGGGTCTCTAATTTCCATATTAAAAAAGGCCTCTTATTAAAAAGTAACTATATCAAGCATTTAACACATTATATTGCAGGAAGCCAACAGAAGCCCACAAATTCACCACCTAATGAAAAAACAACAATATATTACGAATTCTAAGGACTTACTACGCCTGCCGCCCAAATTAAATTTGGTCAAAGTTTTAATTCGTAAGTAAACTTAATTTCTTAATTTTATAGCAAAGTCCTAAAACCTTGAGTCATAGCCAATTATCTCTATCCCACCGCCATTTTTTACTGTTAAAATAAATCAACTCAAGGGTGACAAAAAGACAATCCACTTCAACAGATAGTTGTCTATAACCCCTTTAGTCCTTCTCTAACTTTATATCTTTACACTCTAAAGGGAGGTCAAAAATGAAAACATACCTAAACCTAATTGAACATGTTTTAAAACACGGTGAGGAAAAAACTGACCGCACAGGAACAGGAACTAAAAGTGTTTTTGGGCACCAAATGAGATTCAACATTGAAAAAAGTTTCCCTTTATTAACCACTAAAAAAGTTCATCTAAAGTCTATTATTCATGAACTTCTTTGGTTCTTAAGTGGTGACACTAATATTAAATACTTAAAAGATAATAAAGTTCGCATATGGGATGAGTGGGCCGATGAAAACGGTGATCTTGGCCGAGTGTATGGTGCTCAGTGGAGGTCATGGCAGTCTCCTGATGGAAGCACCGTTGACCAAATTTCAAATGTCATTGATCAGATTAAAAACAACCCTGACTCTAGACGACTATTAGTAGTTGCCTATAACCCAGGAGAAGTTTCCACAATGGCTCTACCTCCTTGTCATGCTTTTTTTCAATTTTATGTAAGTAATGGTAAACTTTCCTGCCAACTTTACCAAAGAAGTGCTGATATTTTTCTTGGAGTTCCATTTAACATTGCTAGTTACGCATTACTAACAATGATGATTGCTCAAGTTTGCGATTTAGTTCCCCACGAGTTTATCCACACTTTAGGTGATGCACATATTTATAGTAATCATATGGATCAAGTAAAACTACAACTTTCTAGAGACACTCGCGAACTTCCTAAGATGTCTATTAATCCAGATGTAAAAAGTATTTTTGACTTTAAATATGAAGACTTTCAATTGTTAGACTATAACCCTCATCCTGGCATTAAAGGTCGGGTGGCTGTATGAGTGAAATTACTTTTTCACATATAGTTGCAGCTTCTGAAAACAATGTGATTGGCTGCGACGGCGGTTTACCTTGGGATATTCCTGAAGATATGAAGTTTTTCCGCGATAAAACAAAGGGAAAAATAATTATTATGGGGCGCAAAACTTTTGAGTCTGTTGGGCATCCACTCCCTAAAAGACTCAACTTAGTTGTAACTCGTCAAAAAGACTATAAAGCTGAAGGCGCAGAAGTGTTTCCAAGCCTTGAAGCAGCTATGGAGTACGCAAAAACTCGTATTAGTGATTATGATTCAGAAATTTTTGTTATCGGCGGTGGTGAGATTTACAAACAAAGCCTTAACCAAATGAATACAGTGTATTTAACCCGAATTCATAAAACAATTGATGGCGATGCTTATTATCCAGAAATCGATGAAGCGCAATTTGAGCTGTCAGCTAAAGAAGACCGAACAGAGCCTGTTCCCTTTAGCTTTTTAACTTATAAAAAAATATAATTACCCAAAAACCTTTACATCTTATTAATAAATAGATATTGAGAGAGTTAAGTACCAGGGGCGCCTATAGGCTGAGATGGTTTTAACCAGTCCCTTTGAACCTGATCTGGTTAATACCAGCGTAGGAAGAGTGCAAAACAATAGGGATCCCTCCCTAATGTCGCCCTACTCCTATGATTTTATATAGGAGCTTATATGAAACAAGTTAATACCGATACTTTATGGAGCCACCTCAACAGCATTAGAGAACAAGGCCCTCTAGTTCATAATATTACAAACTCTGTTGTTACCAATTTTACAGCCAATGCTTTATTAGCCACAGGTGCATCACCCTTAATGGCTCACGCCCCAGAGGAGCTCGAAGAGATTGTTTCAATCTCCGATTGTCTTGTGATTAATATTGGAACTTTAGATGCTAAACAAATACTATCCATGGAAAAGGCTATTCAATTTGCCAATCAAAAAAATAATCCTATCATCATTGATCCCGTTGGTGCTGGAGCGAGCAAGTTGCGCACAGAAACTGCCATTAAGTTAATTCAACAATCTAATAACTGCATCATTAAAGGTAATGGAAGCGAGATCATGTCACTGGCTTCATTAGCCATGACCCCCTCTAAAGGGGTCGATAGCACTGCTACTTCTAATGAAGCTTTAACTGCTGCACAAAATTTAATTCATGAAAATAATAATATTAAAGTCATCATAATTACTGGTGAAACTGATTATGTAATTTCAAATTCACAATCATCAAGTCACAGCAATGGCCACTGTATTATGAGTAAAGTTACTGGCATGGGTTGTTCTCTCGCCGCAATTACAGGAGCTTTTTGCTCTAACACCAATGATTACTTCAAAGCCTCACAAAATGCAGTCAACTTTGTGGGCCTATGTGGAGAGCTTGCCAATGAAAAATCCAATGGACCAGGCTCTTTTACTATTAGCTTTTTTGACCAATTACATAATTTAACAGACCAAGAGATTAATAATAATTTAAGGTTTAATAAATGTTAGATCCTTTTAGATTTCAATTGGTCACAGACAGCCACTTGATGGCTCACCTTGGGGTGGAGAGCATTGTATTATCCGCCGTAAAAGCGGGAGTTAACCTTATTCAATTAAGAGAAAAAAATAATTCAACCAGGGAATTCATAACTCTTGCTAAAAAAATAAAATTGTTATTAGCACCACACCAAATTCCCTTAGTTATAAATGATCGTGTTGATGTAGCTTTAGCCAGTAATGCCCATGGCGTACACTTGGGGCAAACAGATATGACTTACACAGATGCAAGGAAATTACTGGGCCCCAGAGCCATTATTGGAATAACTCTAGAAAACAAATCACAGTTACAAAAAACAAAAGGTGAAAACATCAGCTACTTTGGAATTAGTTCTATTTATCCAACTAATACTAAAAATGATGTTTCAAACATATGGAATAACAGAGACATCATGGAGGTCAAAGAACAATCTACTAAACCCCTTATTGGAATTGGTGGAATTAACACTAATAATGTTAGAGATACTTTAAAAAAAGGGTTAGATGGCATTGCCGTCGTATCAGCAATTTGTAGCTCTAAATCATTAGAACAAGTGCAGAACAACACAGAGCAATTATTTAATGCTTTAAGAGAGAGTAATGGAATCCACTGAATTTAACTTCATTAACTCCATTAAAAGTAAGTTTTCTAATCAATATAGGGAAAACTCTATTGGTATTGGCGATGACTGCAGTGTCATCCCATTAAATGAAACTACATATCAACTAACCACAACCGACTTACTTGTTGAAAACATACACTTTATACGGAGTAAAAGTACTGGCTTTCAATTAGGTTACAAATCTTTAATGGTAAATTTAAGCGATATTGCCGCTATGGGTGGATATCCAAGCCAAGTGTACCTTTCCTTAGCAATACCAAAAAATTTGAATGAAAAATTTTTAGATGAATTTATAAATGGATTTCATAACGGCTGCAAAGAATATGACTTACCTCTTTTGGGTGGAGACACAACGAGCTCAAAAAAAGAACTAACAATCAGTATAACTGTACAAGGCACTGTAGATAAAAGTAACTTAAAGTTGAGGTCTGGTGCAAAAAGTGGCGATCTTATATGTGTCACATCAAACCTTGGTGATTCCGCAATGGGACTAGAAGTAATTATAAATAATTTAAAAACAACTAATAACAAATTTTTCTTAGACAAGCACAACTTACCTAAAGCGCACATTAAAGAGGGAAATTTATTAGCAAGCCTCAATGGGGTAAATGCAATGATGGATATATCTGATGGTGTATCCTCAGATATTAAGCATATCTGCAATCTATCAAATTTGGGAGCCAACATTCACCTTGACCAACTCCCTCTATCAGAGGACTACAAGCGCACCTGTAAACTGCATAATTTTGACTTATATGAAAAGGCCCTCAGTGGAGGAGAAGACTACAATCTTATTTTCACCACCAATAAAAATGATTATCCTCTAATTGAAAATTCTTTTTTTAGTAAATTTAAGTCTCCAATCACTATAATTGGTCAAATGACTTCTAATTCAAAAATTACTTACTTCGAAAACAACAAACCCACTGCCAAAGTATACTTGGGCTTTGACCATTTTAAGGAAGCACCCTCCCAAGAACTAAAAAAATATGAATGTGTCATGAGTATTGCAGGCTCTGACTCTGGTGGTGGAGCTGGAATACAAGCTGATCTTAAAACTATTTCTGCTTTGGGTGGGTACCCCACTACCGCCATCACTTGTATTACAGCGCAAAACACAGTTGGAGTACAAAGTGTTCACCCTTTACCTATAGACATAATTACCAATCAGATATCAAGTATTATCTCTGACATAAATACTAATACTATTAAAATTGGGCTACTTGCCAACAATAAAATCATTAAAGCAGTTTCTGATCTATTAGGAAAACTAAATAAAAATAATTCTTATAAAATTATACTAGACCCCGTCATGATCGCAACTAGTGGAGATTTGCTATTAGAGGAAATAGCAATTAATACTATGATTCAAAATTTATTACCACTCACTTATTTAGTTACACCAAATATTCATGAGGCTGAAACTTTAACAAAATTAAAAATCACATCTGAAGACGACGTAAAAAAATCTTGTCTTATGCTCCATGAAATGGGAGCGAAAAATGTTTTAATTAAAGGTGGGCATATTAATAGTAATTTAGCTACAGACATACTTTTTATTAGTAATACAAAATCTTTTCATAAGTTCACAACAAATAAAATAATAACAAAAAATACTCACGGCACAGGCTGCACATTTTCAGCAGCCATAGCCACATTTTTAGCTAAAGGACTACCACTTAAAGACAGCGTAAAGCTCTCTAAAAATTTTATTCAAAATGCAATTTACGAAGGATCAAAATATCAACTGGGCAAGGGAGCAGGGCCTCTTAAACTCAATTAAAATAAGGACAAAAAATGGAAATAAATAAAGCATCAGTTACACACAAAGAACCTTGTACATTTACGTTCCCAAATTCTATTAAAACTTATGAACAAGGAACATTACACGACATAAAAGTACCTCATAGAGAGATATTTTTTGATACTGAAAATAAAATAAAAAAATCAGTTACTGTTTATGATTCAAGCGGCCCTTACACTGACTCAAATATTAAGATTAATTTAGAAAATGGTTTACCCAAACAACGACTCAAAAGTATTTACGCCAGAAATGATAGTAAGCCTGCAACTAATGAGATTTCTGCTATTAATAAAAAGTTTTTCGCCCACCATGCTCCTATCAAAGCAAAGCCTGGAATTAATCTAACTCAAATGCACTACGCCAAAAAAGGAATTATAACTGCCGAAATGGAGTACGTAGCAATAAGAGAGAATCAACAGTTGGAAAAGTTACATATCGAAAACAAAGAGTACTTTAGACTGGCTGGTAACAAAAATAATTATAAAAAAATTGATGCCGAATTTGTACGTAAAGAAATTGCTGAGGGCCGCGCCATAATACCTGCCAATATTAACCACCCAGAAGTTGAACCCATGATTATTGGACGAAACTTTTTAGTTAAAATTAATGCCAATATTGGTAATTCTGCTGTCACATCCTCCATTGATGAAGAAGTTCAAAAGGCTGTATGGGCCTGTCGCTGGGGGGCAGACACTATTATGGATCTTTCAACAGGTAAAAATATTCACCAAACTAGAGAGTGGGTGCTACGAAATTCACCTGTTCCTATAGGAACAGTTCCAATTTACCAAGCCTTAGAAAAAGTGGGCGGCGTTGCTGAAGATTTAAATTGGGAAGTTTATAAAGAGACCTTAATTGAGCAAGCGTTACAAGGAGTTGATTACTTCACTATTCATGCTGGAGTTTTAAAAGACCACATTCCACTCACAAAAAATAGATTAACAGGTATTGTTTCAAGGGGCGGCTCTATCCTAGCTAAATGGTGCTTAACCCATAATAAAGAAAACTTCCTTTACACCCACTTTGAAGAGATATGTGAAATTATGAAAACCTATGATATTTCCTTTTCCCTAGGAGATGGATTACGCCCTGGCTCTATCGCAGACGCAAACGATGAGGCCCAGTTTGCAGAACTTGAAACTCTAGGTGAGTTAACAAAAATTGCATGGAAACACGATATTCAAACCATGATAGAAGGCCCAGGACATGTACCCATGCACCTAATTAAAGAAAATATGGACAAACAATTAGAAGCTTGCGACGAAGCTCCATTTTATACCCTTGGCCCTTTAACCACAGACATTGCTCCTGGCTATGATCATATTACTTCCGGTATAGGTGCTGCCATGATTGGATGGTATGGCTGCGCAATGCTCTGTTATGTTACCCCAAAAGAACATTTAGGTTTGCCAAACAAAAAAGATGTTAAAGATGGTGTGATTACATATAAAATTGCTGCTCATGCAGCTGACTTAGCCAAGGGCCACCCTGGTGCTCAAGTTAGAGATAATATTTTAAGCCAAGCTCGCTTTGATTTTCGCTGGCAAGATCAGTTTAATTTATCCCTAGACCCTGAAACAGCACAAAAATTTCATGATGAAACCCTACCCGCCAAAGCAGCTAAAGAGTCGCATTTTTGCTCTATGTGTGGTCCGAAGTTTTGTTCAATGAAAATTAGTCAAGAAATGAATCAACTTTTACAATGAGTTTATAAAGTTAAAAAATTTCTCATGGGCATCATTTTCAAATTGATTTTTATATTGATTTAACCAGATATAATCAATTATTTTTTTAGAGGTTGGACGGACAATGGCCAAATTATTATTTTTATAAGTATCAAACAAATACTTTGGCATTACCCCAACCCCAACTTCTAATTCGATAAATTTTAGTAACATCTCTGCTGAAGCAGCAAAAATTTTTATATTATAATTCCTAGGTTTCTTTTTAAAATGTGTATAAACCCATTTAGGAATTAGCTTATGAGAAGAGTAATACTCAATTACTGGCAAATTAATCATAGAATTATACGATTTAGCTTTATTTAAAAACTTTTTGCTTGATACTAAAACTAACTCTTGCTCCATAACTTTTTTAGAAATTATATCTGCAGAACCTTCGTGAGGAAAAATGGAAAAACTTAAATCAATACGCCCATTCTCTAAATAGTTTTGTAAACGTGATGGAGATGAAAAGAATAACTTAAACTGCGACTTCGGATGTTCTTCAGAAAATTCTTTAATTTTTTTAGATAGAATTATTTTTGCAAATTCATAGTATGACCCAACACGCACAATACCTTCAGCCTCACTATCATTGCCTAAAAGGCGCTTTAAGCTATTATTCAATAGATACTGTGATTGAGCATAGTCTTTTGATAAATCAAGTGCCAAACTAGTTGGGTACAACCTCCTACCCTTACGTTGGAATAATCTAACCCCTAATTGCCCTTCTAATGTCGAAATAGACTGACTAATTGCAGAACGGGTAAGACCCAGCTCATCGCCAGCTTTTTGGTAATTGCCATACTTAATGACTGCATGGAAAACCCTTAATTTGTTTAGATCTATATTGTTTAAAATCATTAAACATAATGTTTACATAAAACAGTTATACTAATCAATTAAATACTTCTATTTTAAAAGAAATCTTTATTTTTTAAACCCATATCGCTCAAAAGCCCCAACAGTGGGTAATTTAAGGCCAAGGAGATAATCATGAATTTCAGCGACACACTTAAAAATCATATCAGCGACAAACACTTACTTAATCACCCCTTCTACCAAGCTTGGATGGAAGGAAAGTTATCTATGGACACTTTAAAAGAATATGCCGGCCAGTACTATCATCATGTTTCGGCTTTCCCGAGATACATTAGTGCTACCCACTCAAACTGTACCGATGCTAGTAAGCGAGAAATTTTACTTGAAAACTTGAATGAGGAAGAAGGTTTAAATAATACGTCTCATCCCCAGCTTTGGTTGGATTTTGCAGAAGGGCTTGGCCTCAAGGAAGGTGAAGTTAAAATAGCAAAGGAGAAAACTGCTATACAAAATGTAATTAAAACTTTCCTTGGTTATGGAAAAAAATCTTATGCTGAGGGCTTAGCAGCTCTGTACGCTTATGAGTATCAAGTTCCAGAAGTGGCGAGCTCTAAAATTGAAGGTCTTGAAAAAAATTATTCGATTAACGATGATAAAACACTTAAATTTTTTAGAGTTCATCAAGAGGCTGATATTTACCACCGTGAAGCTTGCGAAAAGTTAATTAATCAATTTTCACCTGAAGAACAAAAACAGGCTTTAAAATCTGCCAGGGATGCAAGCTCTGCCCTATGGGACTTCTTATCAAGCCTACCAATTGAGAGCACTACTCATGCTGCCTAGTAATTATTCCTCAATGCATGTAAAGGATTACTCTGTGTACGTACACCTTGGTTGTAGTAAAGAAGAACGTACTCACAAACAAGAAGTACGCTTTAACATTGATCTTAGCTTCCCTGAAAATCCTCCCGGAGAAGTAACAGATCAGCTTAGCGACACTGTATGCTATTTTGAAATTTGTGAAATAATCAAAAAACATGTTGCTGAAAGAGAGTTTCAACTTATTGAAACTCTCTCTTATAACTGTTTAAAATTAATTAAAGAGAGATATCCGCAGCCCAACATTTCAGTGAGTTGTCACAAAGTAACCCCTCCTGTTGAAAATCTAAAAGGTGGAGTTGAGTATGTTTGTAGAGGATAAAAAGAAATACCTCTCACTTGGGTCAAATTTAGGTGATCGTTTTAAAAATATTGAAGGAGCATTAAATAAACTTAACGCCATTTGCGAAATAAAAAGAATTTCACCTCTATACGAAACCAAAGCTCTACTTTCAGATACCCCCAATGAAAATGACGATTTATTTTTTTTAAATCTAGTCATAGAAATTGATACTAACAAAAGCCCCGAAGACTTCTTAGCCCATACTAAAAAAATTGAACAATCATTTAATAATAATAAAATTCAACAGTGGTCCCCTCGATATATTGATATAGATATACTAACTTGGGATAATATATCTATAAAATCAAAAGACTTAACAATACCCCATCCAGAAATTCTCAAAAGATCATTTGTCTTAGACCCCTTAAAAGATCTTGATGCTAGATGGTTACAGCCTGCTCGAAAATTAAAAAAGAGAAACGCCACAATAATGAAAATTTACAACATCACTCCTGATTCCTTTTCTGGAGGTCTTGATTATAAGAATATGGATGAATTTAAGAGTATACTTTTAAATGAATTTAATAATGGTGTTTCCTATTTTGACTTTGGTGCAGAGTCTACTCGACCAAACGCCACATATGTAGACGAATATAAAGAGTGGGAGCGTTTACACCCCTATATCAATATTTTTAATAATGTCTTTAAAAATAAAATTTTAAGACCTAAACTTTCCATTGATACCTACAAAGCATCTATTGCCAAAAAGTCTCTTCAAATGGGAGCTGACTTAATTAATGATGTTAGTGGTTTAGCTGACCCACAGATGATAAATGTTATTAAAGATTCCAATTGTCAGTATATTCTTATGCATAGCCTTGGAGCTCCGGCCCAAAAAGAAAATATAATTTGTGGCGACCCTGTCACAACTCTATGTCAATGGCTTGAGAGTAAATTAGAACTATTTTTAAAAAATAATATTCCGCTAAAAAACATAATCTTTGATCCTGGAATTGGGTTTGGGAAAAACACACAACAATCCGCCTTACTTATCAGACATATTGACCAATTTAAAAAATACCCAGTCAGGTTACTTGTTGGGCACTCAAGGAAGTCCTTCCTAACCCCGATAATTCATGACTCCTATAAGCAGCGTGACCTCGAAACCATTGGCGTATCACTAAAACTACTAAGTAAAGGGGTCGATATTTTACGCGTTCACAATACCCAAGACCATTTAAAAGTTCTTAAAGGATGGATGTATGCTTAAAATTAAACCCATTAAAACTAATATATATAACTTAGGCGATGACTTTAATAATTTTTTATATCAATCTTTAAAAGGTATTAATTTAGAAAATAAAATTTTAGCAATTACCTCAAAAATAGTAAGTATCTCAGAAAATGAAATTGTTAAAAAAAATAGTATCTCTAAAGAAGAGCTCATTAAAAATGAGGCCGACATTTACTTAGGAAAAACATTATATGATTGCCATCTAACAATTAAGCATGGGCTTGTTATTCCTTCAGCTGGTATTGATGAATCAAATATTTCAGATGAAAATTATTTACTCTTCCCAAATAACCCATTTTTGTCTGCTAAAAAAATTCACAACCTAATTAAGTCATTATTTAATTTAAAAAATTTTGGCCTAATAATCACTGATTCTAAGACTTTACCTTTAAAAAGAGGGGTTGTTGGAACTTGCTTAGCCTACCATGGGTTTTCAGGATTAATTAATAAGATT
The DNA here is from genome assembly GCA_938001965.1 of uncultured Bdellovibrionales bacterium. Taxonomy (GTDB): domain Bacteria; phylum Bdellovibrionota; class Bdellovibrionia; order Bdellovibrionales; family UBA1609; genus JAHDIR01. The sequence goes on from CALLBC010000007.1 coordinate 45,182, forward strand.
GGATGCAAAGACCTTTATGGAAAGCCTCTTGAACACACCCAAGTTAATATTTGCGAGGCCTTAGCTGCCGCGTCAACTTTATTAATGGGGGAAGCCAGCGAGCGACAACCTATGGCATTAATAGACACTAAGGTGTCATTTAGTGAGTTTGATGCCTTTCAGGAGCAAGTTATTCCCATTGATGAGGATATCTACTCACCAATTTTCATGAAATTATTACAAAATTAATGCACCACTCCTGACGACTAAGTGAACTTTTTGTCTAACTCTAAAGGTTCTATATACTTAAATTAATTATGTGCTATTTAGTGAGTAAGTAAAACTATTTTTAAGGAGCACAATATGAACAAACTACTTTCAATTTTAATGGTATTAATGACATCTAACGCTTTTGCAGCTGGAGCACAAAGCTATATTTGTGGTGGAACACTTGAAACTAACACAAATACTATTCCAATTAGTTTTGAAGTTAACTACTCTGACTGGGTTCTTGGACAAGGTTACACAACTGAAGTTTTATCAGTGACAGCTCCTGCTACTGCAGTGACCGGAATTGACTTAGCTATTTTCAGAACTAACGTTGAAAACAACTCTAACTGCTTTTCATTAAACGAGCTTGAGTATCAAAGTGTTAATGGCAATGAGTATTATAAGCTTGATTTAAATTTTAAATGTTCTAGCGTTCGCATTTCTGGATTCTGCGGAAAAAACTAATTAGAATAATTATTTATAAACTATTAAGCCTCATTATTTTTAATGAGGTTTTTTTTATTTATAGGGTGTATTGACGCTTCACTTAGTCATTTAAAAACCTATCTAGGCTTATCTTCTTCGTCGAGTTTAAAAGTTTAATCCTCAACTCAAATTTAAACCAATCTAGTCTCTTAACTAGATGAAACGTCAACACACTCTAAACTAAAATACTTTTTATTTCTTTTGTTCTGTAAAAAATTTTTTCATTTAATAACACATATGTATAGATAAACTCTGTATAATTAGTTTTCATCCTAGCAAATATTTTTACATTTTAAAAAACTATTTCTAAAACTAAAGTCTGTTAATTCTTATTAAAATACACACCATAGTCTTGGAAATCTCAAAAAATAGGTCTAGTAATCTCATTTTTTAGCGTTTTTACTTAAAGCTACATAATGATACACCGATTAATACCTTGAGAAAGAAAAACCCCCCGGATGCTATGGATAGTGTTTGGAATTTCTTCAAGGAGGAAGTAATAAATGGGTTTGCGAATTAATACCAATGTAGCTTCTCTGAATGCTCAGAAGAATTTATTTGGTACTAAACTTAGACTTGATAAGAGTTTGGAGCGCTTGGGAACAGGCCTTCGAATTAATCATGCAGCAGATGACGCTGCAGGGTTAGCTATATCAGAAAATCTAAGAGCAACTATACGAGGTGAAAAACAAGCTCGTAGAAATGCTCAAGATGGGATATCGTTCGTTCAAGTTGCAGAAGGTGCACTTAACGAAGTTAGTAATATACTAATTAGACTTCGTGAGTTAGGTGTTCAAGCTGCCTCTGATACTATCGGACCTGTTGAAAGACAGTTCTTGAATACTGAGTATGATCAGTTAATTCAAGAAATCGATCGTATCGCAGACGGAACTGAGTATAATGGATCTCAGTTACTTAGTGGAACAGGAACCGTTTTAGACTTCCAAGTGGGAGTTCATAACGATCCTATGATTGATCGTATCTCTTTTGATGCTTCAAAAGCAGATGCAAATTCAGCCGCATTAGGTGTAAACCTAACAAGCGTATCTGATAAAGTTTCAGCACAGAATAGTTTGGCTGCAGTTGATGCTGCCTTGATTAGCGTAAATGCTATGAGAGCAGATTTCGGTGCAATCCAAAGTAGAATGATGTCTACAATACAGAACTTATCTGTATCAATAGAAAATCAGTCTGCTGCTTTTTCTAGAATCAGAGATGTGGATGTTGCTGAAGAAACCGCTGAATTAACAAAACAAAATGTGTTAATGCAAGCTGGTACTTCTGTACTTGCTCAGGCGAATCAATCACAACAACTTGCACTAGGACTCTTGAACAAAACCTTAGGGTAGTTTAGTAACAAATACTGACCTATGACTTTAGGACTACGTACTTTAGCTCTGTTTTTTCACCGACCAGGTGAAAGACTAGCCTATTCGCAAAACTCGGTTAATACTGGTTTTTTATAAGTGAGTTTCCTGCTAAAACACAGGACTACCAAGGCTTTTGGTAGTCCTATTTTTTTTTCTAGACTACAGCCCTATTATTTATATTCCGAAAAATAGTTACAAGTAATTAGTTTTTTACAGGATGTTTAAAACTTAACTATTCAGGACGAGTAATTTTAGAGGTTTAATTTGCCAATAAGAATTAATACTAACATGCCAGCTATAAGTGCACAGACTAATCTGTTTAAAACAGATATGTCACTTGCACGTGCTATGAAAAGATTAGCAACTGGCGATAGAATTACTCAAGCCGGTGACGATGCCGCAGGCCTTGCAATATCAGAAAATTTAAAAGCACAAATTCGTGGAATGAAACAAGCAAGGAGAAATGCCAGTGATGGTATTTCAATGGTGCAAGTTGCTGAAGGTGGTTTAAACCAAGTTTCAAATATGTTAATTCGCTTACGTGAGTTAGCAGTGCAATCAGCTTCAGACACAATTGGTGATTCTGAAAGAGAAATGGTCGATGTTGAATACCAACAAATTAAAGCCGAATTACAAAGAACAACTGAAGCCACCGAATTTAATGGCATGACATTACTGAACGGACAAGGTGGAGTTGTAGATATACAAATTGGTATACACAATGATCCAAGACTAGATCGCTTATCTTTTGATGCATCTAAAACAGATGCCTCAATTGAAGCTCTCGGTATTGTTGCTGAAACTGTAATTACAAAACAGGGAGCACAAGCCAGCCTTGGTGTTATTGACGCCGCTCTTTTATCAGTTAATGGTATGCGAGCAAACTTTGGTGCTGTACAAAATAGACTTACCCATGTTGTTGATAACTTATCGGTTGCTCATGAAAACTTAGCAGCAGCTAACTCTAGAATAAGAGACACAGACTATGCCGAAGTTTCTGCAGAACTGGCCAAACAAAATATTTTAAAACAAGCTGGTGTAGCAACACTGGCCCAAGCTAACAACTTAAATCAATTAGCTCTGAAGCTTATTGGCTAAACTACAAATTCACCTTAATACTTTAAATCACCATTGAAAATTGATATGGAATATACTTACCTCGTACTCAAACAGCTACCCTTCGGGTAGAACTCCGTGCGAGCCAAGTATATTCCATATCAATTTTCAAAATAACTCTCACTAGCTATAAAGCGAATAATTATTTTATAGATTTAAGGCCTCCACAGCCCTTTTTAAATAGTCTTTATAGCCATTAAAATAATCTTCTTTGGTCATTTCATATAAGTAATGGGGAGTTACTCCATTGTCTTCTATACGATCGCCATTGGGACTGTAAAAAAGTGACCGTGTAATTTGAGCTCTCACCTTTGAATGAGTGAGTTGAAAGGGCTTTTCAGGATGAGTGTAAACATGCCCACCTGCACCAACAGTTTGTTGCCCCACTAATGTAGCTAAACCTAAATCTTTCATAAATGAAGGAAACATATCTCCACCAGATGCTGACATTTCATTAATTAAAAGGACCACTGGCTTTGTGAACTTAACAGAACTAGGTTCAATCTGGTGCTCACCCATTGGCTCAAAAGCATAATCATAAAAACCCCATAGCGGGATTTTTGGTGTTAAAAACTCATTATTAAGAGCAGACTGTGTGACTTGATCAATAACAGATTTAAATTGATCATATTGAAAAGTTCCTTTTTGATAATACTTTGTAAAATGATAGTTCAAAGTGTTTAACTGTTGTTGGCCAGTTCTAAACTCCATCAAAACAGGGTCAAAAGGTTTATCAGTAAAATAACTGACCATCTTATGAACTAATGCCACACTACCACCACAATTATAATCTTGATCAATTATCAAGCCATCAACACTCTTTTCAAAGTACACAATTGCAGTTTCATAATTTTTTAACCACTTATGAACAGCATCATCACCTTGAGAATAAGGCATGTATTGAGGGATTTTCATAAGACCTACAACTCCCTTGTCAGTTTCAAAGGTGAAGGCTGAAAACGGCAAATCCAGTTCTATTGCATTTTTTGGAGCCTTAATCCTACTCACTGGATTACAAAAGTCTTTTCTTGCTAAGTGATATTTTGCAAATGCTTGATTCGTTTGCGGAGCCACTTCAAAATTTTCATTCACAAGCCATTTAACATTTGTAAGTTCCGGCTGTAACTTTCCAGATTTTAAAATTGATAGTTCTAACTGCCCATTAGGCAATGGCATATTTTTCTCTGGTCTGCGGGCCAACATCATAGTTGCAAAAGAGTGCCTTGACCTTTCATTCGATAGACCAAGATATTTATAAATTGTGTTTTTTAAATATTTTTTAACTGGCTTATTATTTACTTTAACTAATTCATCACCTATTTCAAAGTTAAATGACTCTTTGGGAAGTAAAACTCGATCAATAGAAGAGAGGTAGTACTTACCTTTAGAGTATTCAACCTCAAACCCTAACACAGCAGTTCTCCTAGACCCATTACTAATTCCAAAATGTAAATCCTTTAGTTCATTGGCAAATAAAATCATATGATAATAGAACTCTGTATCAGCCATACCTTGTTTAATTTCACCTCTGTACTTTGCTGATAATTTATCAAAGTTGAAGTTAAATAGTTTTTCTTTATGCTTCAAAGGGCCGTATTCGTTTTTTATTTCTAATACTAACTGGTTAAAATCTTCTAGCTTTTGATCATAAGTTAAGGCCGAAGCCGTCGATGTAATTAATACCAAAACAATAAAATTAAAAATTAACTTCATATTAAACCCCCAAATTTAATGAATGAAGTAAATTTAACAGATAGAAATTTAATTTGTTACTTAAATAAAATTATATGTATAGATTAATAGCTGATTGATTTAGTCAGATATAAGCTATCGAAACTACGGATTAATTATCACTTTTGTGTTGATTTTTATTTTTTCAAAAATTGACTCTATATCTTTATTATACATACGTATACAGCCTTCAGACCACGCTTTATCCTCTAGGCCACCATGAATATATATCTCACCACCAATTGGAGTCGACCAATCTGAGCCACCATGTGAACTTATAGCTGATAAAATTGAATTATATTGCTCTCTAGTAATACGCTCCTCTTTCAAAGCTCTTTCGGCATCATCTTTGTTTGGGTAGTTTAAACCTAGGCTTAGATAAAACTTTGATTTATCATTTTTAACACACACATGATACTCCCCTTCCGGAGTTTTTTGATCATCACGCAACTCTTTTTGGCCAACTTCGGATTTACCAATGCCAACAGAATATAACTGATCTACGCCATCTTCATTAACCACTTTTAATATTTTTTTAGACTTACTAATCTCAATCCACATATTTATACAGGTCCTAGTTTAAAAAAATTAGGCTCGGAATATACCGAGCCTAAAAGTGATTATATCTACTTTTAACAACTTAAACAATTACTATGCATTAGTTGATGTTTTTAGCATCCCTTCTATTTTTGTTAGTAAAACTTTTTCGTTTTCACTCACTTGCTCTCCGCCAAAGCCTAAAAATCCACCTTCTGATGCTGACTCTGCAACTTTTTGAGCAACACTTTTTACCCACTGACCGTATTGGCTGGCCTCAGTCGCGCTACAATTTGCTTTGATTAACTTCATTGCTTTTCCACAGTTCTCAAGCATATAGTTTTGAAACTCTCCATTAGTTTTAATATTTTTATTTTTGATATCAGCCATTAATTTTTCTCTGTAAAGGCTCGCTTTTTCTTTTGCCTCAGAAAAATTTTCTGCTCCCTGTAAAATACAGCCAATTAATTCATTATCTGGGTACTCATTTTTTCCTGACATTAAAGACTTCATGTTCGCCATAGCCTCTTTTATAGTTCCAAGAAAACCACTCTTTCCAGCTTTAGCCATTGATGCGCCAATTAATGATGGTGCACTCGATACTAAAAACCACTCCTCATCAGAAAATTTATCTCTTATTGAATTACTCATAGTACTCTCCTTTGTTAGGGTTCAAAAAAAATAGTACTTTTTTATATAACTGTCACTTAGTTTTAGTTTCAAGACTGATAAAGCAACTTCTCAACTCTACTAAAGAGCGGCTTTTCAATAAAAGTAATTTATATGCTGTGTATTAATTATCATATAAATTGTTTAGTACATTTTTAACTACAAATAGAAACTTACCTTGATCTCTTTTTTCCAGTTTTCTTACGAGAGCTTCTACTGCCGGATCTTTTCTTTTTTGAGCCAGCTTTCTTTTTCCCAGAATTTTTTTTAGATTTTTTACCAGTTTTTTTATTAGAAGAACTTTTCTTTTTTCTCGCTAAGGCTGCTTTTTTCTTTTTGTCTTTGGTCCATTTTTCTTTTTTAGGCTTCTTGGCTGTTTTATTAATCTGCGCAAGATATTCTTCATCAAAAATTGGCTTGAAATCAATTTGCCCTTCTTCCTCGTTAACACCTGCCACTTGAATTTTTAATTCATCACCCACTTTAAACTCAGTACCCGAGCGCTCACCTACAAGCTTCATAAATTCTTCTTCAAAGACAAAGTAGTCATTAGGCAGGTCATCAATTTTTACTAAACCATCAATATCGTACTCACGCAGCGAAACAAAAACTCCAAACTTAGCTACACCACTTATATAGCCTTCAAACTCTTCTCCTAAAAACTTTTTCATAAACCTAGCTTTTTTAATGGATATAAGTTGTCTTTCAGCTTTTACTGAACGTTGCTCACAAGCACTAAACCAAGTGGCCTTAGATGATATCTTTTCTTCATCCATTTTTTGATAAGCTTTACTCGCTTTATGATATGCTTTCAACTGCCTATGAACCATTAAATCTGGATACCTTCTAATTGGCGATGTGAAGTGAGTATAGTTATTAAACCCTAAGCCAAAATGACCAATATTATCTAATGAGTACTTAGCTTGGCTCATTGATCTAAGAGCTAATAAACTTAAAACCTTATGTTCAGGCTTACCTTCAAATTGCCTTAGTGCTTTAGTCATTTTTTTCTGCTGCCCAGGCCTTTGTATACGAACACTCTCTCCCAAGCTGGATAAATAAACCTCTAGCTTATCTATCATCTCAGGCTTGGGCGGCTCATGAATTCTATAAACTGATGGAATTTCTTTTTCTACAAAAAAACTAGCTACAGCAACATTGGCCGCTAACATCATTTCTTCAATCAACTTATGAGCAAATAATCTTTGAGTCTGCGAAACATCTATAACTTCACCAGCATCATCCACATTTACCTGTGTTTCAGGAATTTCTAACTCAAGGCTTCCATTTTTAAACCTTCTTTTTTGTAAAATTTTAGCAAAGTCAGCCGCCAAAAGTATTTGATCTCTCACATGTTCATGCGGGGTTTTACCCACCCCTTCAATAATTTCCTGAGCTTCGCCATAAGTAACACGAGCGTGACTTTTAATAACAGCTTCATAAAAATCTGATTTCACTAGCATTCCCGAGTGGTCAAAATTCATGTCTGCTACATAAGCTAAACGGTCAACATTTGGCTTTAATGAACATAACTCATTACTCAACTCTTCAGGCAACATTGGGTTAACAAAATTTGGTAAATAAGTACTGGTGCCTCGCTCATCGGCATCAATGTCAATGGCACCGCCTTGCTCAACATAAAAACTTACATCAGCTATGGCCACTAAACATTTAAAACCAGACCCTGCTTTTTCTACAAATACAGCATCATCAAAATCTTTAGCCGTTTCTCCGTCAATAGTGATAAATGGAGTTTTCCTAAGATCTTTTCTATTTTTTAATTCATCTTTAATTGTTTGCGGACTTAACTGTTTAGCCTCATCCAAGCAGGCCTTACTAAATTCACTTGGGATTTGATGGGCAAAAATAATCCTGATGTTATCGTTAGATGGGTTAAGCCCATCACCAATCACTTGCACTACTTTTCCGGTAAATCCTTTGGGGTGATCTGGGAAGGTTTTAATTTGGGCTGCTACCCAAGTTCCCTTTTCTAGATCCTCTTCACTTTCAATGACAAGATCTGCCCCCCAAGAGTGACTGCTATCAGCTAAAATAGGAGTTCCATCTCCGAGTAAATAAACTTGTCCAACAACATTATCAAAGGCTCTTTTAGTGACCCTTACAATCTTAGCTCGAAACCTAGAACCACCAGGCTCAGGCTTAATGTGAACTTCCACTTTATCGTTGGTCATTATTCCACGCATATCTGGCTTAGATATATATGCATCTGGTGTGGATCTATCATCTGGTATAAAAAAGCCAAATCCATCAGGATGTCTTTTTACCATTCCACTTACTTTCTTTGTCTTCATTTTTAAAATTTTAATACTTATCTCCTTATAATGCAGCTTAATGCCTTAATGACATTATGAGTTATATACTTGAAATTACTTGATCTACCTGTTCTCAGATACTTTTTGGATTGATCTCTACCTAAATAGCAGCTATTAACAATTTTCTGCTTATAGCTTAATTTTTAGGCTGATTTACTACGCCCTGATTACTACATATTTGTTGCTATAAGCTCTATATTATTAATTGGGGGATTAATGTCTTTGCTAAAAAAAGTTCCTGAACTGAGTCTTGATCAGTACACCGACGGTAATACAAATGATCGTCAGCAATTTATTGATGATTTATTCACTGGCCTAAAATATTTTGGCTTTATCATTATTAAAGATCACCCTATCCCAGTTCCTCTTTTAGATAAAGCTTATAATTTTTGTGAACAGTTTTTTACGCAAGATGAAACAACAAAAAATAAATATATTTGCACTGAAGGTGGAGGCCAAAGAGGCTACACACCTTTTGGAACTGAGCACGCTAAAGGGAATAACTTTCCAGATTTAAAAGAATTTTGGCATGTTGGTCAATTCCTAGAAGAGGGCCATGAGTATTATAAACAATATCCAAAAAATATTTGGCCCACTGAACTTCCTGAATTCAAAAGCACATTCACGGATATTTATAAGTCATTAGAAGATGTTGGCAAGACTTTACTTTCTGCCCTTGGACATTCTTTAGAAGTTGAAAGTGATTATTTCAAAAATATGGTTGATGATGGTAATTCCATTTTAAGATTACTTCATTACCCGCCTATTCCTGAAGGAGCTGACCCAAACTGTGTTCGAGCTGCTGCTCATGAAGACATTAACTTAATTACTATTTTAGTTAGTGCCACAACTTCTGGCCTTGAGCTGCTTGATCGTGACGGAACCTGGCTACCAGTGGAAACAGATAAAAATAACTTAATTGTGGACGCAGGTGATATGTTATCTAGAATAACCAATGAGGTTATACCATCCACTACTCACAGAGTAGTAAACCCTAAAGGTGAAAATAAAACACGATATTCAATGCCATTTTTTATGCACCCACACCCAAAAGCTATGCTTTCATGTATCGAGTCTTGCAAGCAAGATAAAGTGAAGTATCCCGATATTTTATCTCATGACTTTTTAATGAAACGCCTTAAAGAAATTGGCCTAACTAAGTAACAACCCAAGTCTCTGGACTAATTTTTGTATACGAATATTGCATTAACTTACCAGCCTTAAGTTAATTGATGTGGATTTCAGTGAATTCGGTTTATTGCATTAAACTCATTGTAATTTTACTGGTAACTCATCATAATACTAAATAACTAGGACTACATATGAACATACAGCAGCAGCTTTCAACTCAATTTAAATTAAAAGAATTTCGTTACGGCCAAAAAGAAATTATTGAATCTTTAATGAAGAAACAAGATGTTTTAGCCATAATGCCCACTGGTGGTGGAAAGTCTTTATGTTATCAACTTCCAGCATTTGCGCAGCCAGGCCTAACCATTGTTGTCTCTCCCCTTATTGCCTTGATGAATGATCAAGTTCGACACTTAAAAAAATTAAATCTTAATGCCAATTGCATTCACTCAGGCATTGAGGACGATGTTAAAAAAGAAATCTTTGCCCATATGGCTGCCGCCTTAAGTAATAATGAAAGTTATATACTGTTTGTTTCTCCTGAGCGTGTGCAAAAACCCGGCTTTTCAGTTTGGCTAAAAAAACAAAAAGTAAACTACTTCGCAGTGGATGAGGCTCATTGTGTATCTAAGTGGGGGCATGACTTCAGAACTGAGTACACTCAAATTTCATTACTTAGAGAAATTTTTCCAGATGTGCCTATGATTGCACTCACTGCAACAGCAACACCTATTGTAAAAAATGACATCAAGCAAAACCTCACTTTAAGAAAACCCGATGAACATGTTTATGGCTTCTATCGCCCCAACCTATATTACCAAGTTGAATTTTGTGACATTGAATCTGACAAAGATCAATTTGTACAAGGGGCAATTAAACAGTTTCCTGAAGGAAGAGTATTAATTTACTGTGGCACACGGAAAAAAACAGAAAGCTGGTATCAATTCCTATCCGTAGAAAATTCTAAGGTGGGATTTTATCATGCTGGCCTCAGCGCAAAGGAGCGTCATGATATAGAGGCCAAATACGCTAGTGGAGAAATTCGGATCCTCGCTGCAACAAACGCCTTTGGTATGGGAATTGACCACCCTGATATTAGATTAGTCATGCATACACAAATTCCAGGGAATATAGAATCATATTATCAAGAAGTGGGACGTGCTGGAAGAGACGGCAAAGACTCTACATGCCTAATGCTATATTCTAAAAAAGATAAAGGCCTGCAATCATTCTTTATTACTCAGTCTAAAGCTCCAAAAGAAATTAAAGACAAACGATGGCGTGCACTAGATGCCATGGTTAACTTCGCCGAAGGTGGTGAATGTCGTCACTCTGATATTTTAATATATTTTAATGATAAAGATCGTATTAAAAAATGTGGGCATTGTGATAGCTGTGACTTAAAGTCACCAAGACGAGTACTTCCAGTAAAAGTACCTTTTGCGATCAAAACCCCTGAAAAGAAACCAACAAAAAAATCAAAATATGACAAATTATTTGCTACCGAAGTCCCTGCTGATAAGCAATGGCTGATCCAGGTTCTTAAAGATTGGCGTAGAGACTACGCAGAAGAAGAAGGGATTCCTGCCTTCATGGTATTTAGTGATAAGTCATTGCGTGACTTAATTGTTAAAAATCCAACTGATGAAACTGAGCTTGAGTCTGTTTATGGTTTCGGGGAAAAAAAGATTGAAACTATTGGACATTTAATTCTAGATGTTTTGAGTAATGCAAAAGAAGGCTAAGCCTTCTTTTTTATATCCATTTCGCTATAAATAGCTTCTATACTATATTTAATCATTAAATCAGCGATTATTTTTGGTTTGATTTTATATAATTCTGCAATTTTTTTAAGTTTTTTCAAAGGAGGCGCACACAAGCCACGCTCATAATTAGAAATAAACTGAGGGCTACTATAGCCTAATTTATCTGAAACGTCTTTTTGACTTAAACCAGCTTTAATTCTTTTTTCATATAGAAACTTACCAATTTCCGCATGCATTTCTTTTTTCTTTTTAACTGAAAACATTCAGCCCTCCAAATTAACCAACTTTTTGGCACCATCTTAAGTTTACTATATAAAAACAAGTAACTAATTATTTCTACATACTTATAATCTGGTTAATAAAGTTATTTTTTTTACCCAAACTAAATAAAAATTATATATGAAATAGCTTATAATTACTATTTACTAGTTTACAATAACAGCTAAATACATATTTCTAAAGATAAATTCACAAATAGATCAATATCTTTGCATTAAATACACATTGTTTTGTAAATAAATTAAATTTAACTAATTATACATACTAACTGTCTCAATAAGACTCAAAGTAATAAATTTTATAAAATTATTAAACTATATTTATTTAATGCCGATTAGTTACAATAATTACTATTAATCCGTGCAAATCATAAGAGATATTATGTTAAACCTTAAGTTAATTATAATTGATGACGCTATTCACCTGCGTGAACAGAGTCAAATTTGTGAACTCTGGAGGAAGTGCCTTTGGGCAAAAGTTGAAAGCTATGAAAATCATTATAAACACTCAATTTTAACGGTGGGAACTGATGATTTTATTGGATCTCATTTAATTTTAGCCAATAAACTTCCAGGTGGCAAACTTGATCCTGTCATGATGTACAAAGCTGTTAGGCTATCAAAGTACAAACAGTTTAGCCTGCCTTTCGGACTAAACAAAACGCTCAAGGGAACACACCTTGAAAACTCAATAATTCTGAATAAAATTTTGAAATCTGGTGATGAGGTTTCCTATAATTCATCTTTTACAGTTAACCCTAAATATCAAAATCACCCTGCCAGATCTTCATTTAAAGATTATATTTCTATTTTACTTTATCATTATAATATTGTTTTTAATGTTAAACAGTGGGTTTCAATTGCAGCTATAAAGTATAAAGTTGATAAATACTTTTTATCCCTGGGAGCCAAACCTATTCATGATGCATTCTCTGTTAAAGCTTCGGACATGGAGCCCGTACAGCTATTTCACCACTCTGACACCAATATAGTTCCTGACCATATTTTAAAAACCGTAAAAAAATATAAACATATTAGTGATTCATTAAAGATTTATCACAGTAATGATGAAGATATAAAATATAAAATAGTCGCTTAGCTAAACATACAGGGAGAATATTATGAATTTCAAACAATTTAAAGAGTTATACGATCAAAATTTAAATAATGTTGCTAATGAATGCAAAGCATTTCCATGGGATAACAAATATGCATATTCAACTTGGCTAGCCAACACACATTACTACGCCAAAGAAACTCCGAGGATGCTATCCCTATCTGCTAGCGTAATGCCCGAAAAAAATAGAGCCGTTTGCTATAGGTTTATTAGACATGCCTGCGAAGAGATGGGACATGAAAAACAAATTGAAAGAGATTTAAAATTTCTAGGGTATAAACTCAATGACCTTCCTATTACAAATGAAATGAAAATGTGTCATCGCTCACTAAGTTATTGGGGACAATTATCTGAAAATGCCATTGGCTTTATGGGTTGGGTTGTTTTAGTTGAAGGGTTAGCTGTAGAGGCTGGCGAACATGTATATAATCAGATAATAAAGCATTACTCACCAAAAGCAGCCAACTTCTTGAAAAGCCACTCTGATGAGGATCCTGACCATATCAACAAAGCTTTTATGGTACTTAAACAACTAGATGTTGTTGACTTGGAGGTTATTGCAGACTCAATTAATATGTACAGTCACCAGTATATTTCGTTCCTGAATTCTGCCAAATCTAAAATACAGGCCATTAGCAAAGAAGCATCTTAAAAAATATTACAATTTTATTCACAATAAAGTTATTTTAAGATAACCTGCCTCGGTAAACTACTTATATTTATTGAGGTTTTTATGGAAGTAACAAATATCACAAGTAACGATAGATCCCTATCTGACAACTTTAAGGTGATTGTATCTAAAATCACAGCCATTTTAAAACAACACGATATAACTGTAAAACCCTTTCACTCAGATTCGCTGCCAGCATTTAATAAGTTAAGTCCAGAAGATCAAATGCAAGCTATTCAACACGCACAAAATTACTTAGAGGTACTAAATTCTGTTAATGATGCAAAGTGGTCATATAAAGATGATTTACACTTCTTGTGGCGATCCCTTAAAGTTCTTAAGTTGACTCCAAGTTCTGATATTTTTGAACATATTAAAAAAAATGATGCTGTTGAGATATTTAACCTAAACAACATACAAGTTTGGCGTAACCTAGCTAGTTTAGATCTACTATCTTACACATTAGAGGAAATTTATTGTTACTCTTGGGAAGACCGTTATATTAGAAACGAGCAGACTCTTGCCGAAATTAAAGTGGTTTTTGAAAAAATGTTCGCATTGAAACCTCCTGCCACATACCAGTGTAATGTTCAAAATATTATTACAGAAGTGTTTAGCGAAGAAAAATTAACTATTAACGCTAACCATAAAGCTATTTGTTTACTGTTTGATTCCAATAGCAACCCAAGTGGCTACCTTGTTGTTTCTGACGCAAAAATATTACGTAAAAATAGCCTATTTGAAAAGCCACACAGGTTACATAGTGTTTAATCAATTGTGAGCTGCATAGGTTACCACACTAAATCCTTTCGCCTTCTTAGTTAAACTCTCATTTTCATAGGCATGTGGCTCATCACCTGGGAAAGCTAATAAGTCTCCTTTAGTTAGTTCATATTTGCTCTTATCTACGTAAATATTGATCTTTCCTTCTAAACAATAAAAGTATTCTTTTGTTTGTGAAATATGAGGGGTCCCTTTAAACCGACCGTTCGGCTTTAGAGTTAATAGATCTATCTCCATTCCAGGTATTGGATCAGGCAGTATTTTTTTTACTTCTGTATGAACTTTAGTTCTATCTAATGTGGGTATATCTACCGCCTTAATATGCCTTACCTTAAGTTGCGGACGACTAATCAACTCACCAATTGATATTTGTAGTGCTCCAGTAATCTTCATTAGGTTTGATAGCGAGGGGTTGCCGGACCCAGACTCAATATAAGTAAGTGTCGATCTTGGAATTAATGCCTTCTTAGCTAATTGCAACTGACTTAAGCCTTGCTTTTTTCTAATGGCTATAACGTTGAGGGCTAAATTCTGCCTAGTTTGCTCTAATAATTTATCCATATGCCAATATATTAGCGTAAATGTTTAATTATCGTCAAACTTCGACGATCATTTAAACAGATAAACAACACAAAAAAGGACAGAAAATGAAATCTAAAATTACTTTTGATCACTTAAATCTAACTGTTGATAACTTTCAAAATTCTAAAGATTGGTACGAGAAAATATTTAACTTTAAAATTGTGGAATCAGGTACTGAGCCCGATGGTCGAGAATGGGGAATATTAAAAAATGGAGACCAAATGTTGGCTTTATATGAATACCCAAACAGACAACAGTATGAAGGAGATAAATATCACACACTAAACCACTTCTCATTCAGAATTAGAAACAGAAAGGAGTGGGAACAAATAATGAAGAAACACAAACTAAAGACTTACTACATGAGTCCATTTGTTTATCCAAATTCATTATCTTGGTACATCAGGGATCCTAGCGGATATAAGATCGAGATCAGTCTTTGGAATAATAATAAAGTAACATTTTAACCACAAAAATTTTTAACACAAACTACCTGAAAATCACGATTAGGGGAAAACTATGGAAGCATTTATATATTTCAAATCTTTTGATAAGTACAAAAATATAAACAAAAAATATAAATTAAAATCGAACTGACCATCATCGGAGCACAG
This sequence comes from uncultured Bdellovibrionales bacterium, assembly GCA_938001965.1. Taxonomy (GTDB): domain Bacteria; phylum Bdellovibrionota; class Bdellovibrionia; order Bdellovibrionales; family UBA1609; genus JAHDIR01. The sequence continues at coordinate 60,614 of CALLBC010000007.1, forward strand.
CTTTATAGGTCATCCTGAACGCAGTGAAGGATGACGTAAAGTTTTATTCAAGGTGAGTTTAGATTATTATATTTATTGTAATCGAACTAAACTCTGCTCTAGGCTTTCAATTTGAGTTTTAAACTCCACGAGTTGTTTATTGGCCTCATCAACAATTTCTTTGGGAGCATTAGCAACAAAATTTTTATTGGCCAATCTTTTATTAATTCCCATTACTTCAGACTTTTTCTTATCAATCATTTTTTGCAATCTCTTTTTTTCTTCGTCAAAATCTACGAGACCTTCAAGGTGAACAACAACATCCACTTTATAAGATTTTAAACTTACCGGAGATACAGCACATTTACTCAAATTATCAAACTGACCAATTTCACATTCACTAAGGCGAGCAATATTCATAATATAATCTTTGTTTTCACCTAAAACTTTTTGAGTAATTGCATCACTTGGCAATAACTTAACTTTAATTTTTTCCCCAGGCTTAATTCTATTTTCACCACGAATATTTCTAATCGCTGTAATCACATCACAAGTTAAATCAATTTTTCCTGCCACTTCTTCTGAGCCAAGACTAATCCAAGTCTTATCATTTTGTACGGTTGGATAAGTATCAATCATTACACTTTCTTTTTTTATAGGGAGCTTCTGATAAATTTCCTCTGTAATAAACGGAGTAAATGGATGTAATAACCTCACTAATCTATTTAAGGTTTGAGCCAACACCAGCTGTGTTGCCTTTTTTTGAGTCTCATCATCACCATATACAACAGGCTTAATAAACTCTAAGTACCAATCACAAAATTGATTCCAAGCAAAGGTATAAACATATTTAGCAGCATCAGCAAAGCGCATTTGCTCTAAAGCCTCCCCTACATTTTTTTCACACTCGCCCAACTTATTAATTATCCATTGGTCAGCCTCAGAAAGCTCACTTTTATTTAGAACGGCTTTATCACCTTCAGCTGGAGCTTCAAAACCCTCAAGAACATTTAATGAGAACCTTGCAGCATTCCAAACCTTGTTCATAAAATTTCTATAGCCCTCAAGTCGTTGTGTGGAGAACTTTAAATCTCTCCCAGACATTACTGATGATAATAAAGTAAACCTTAGTGCGTCTGCCCCACTTTTTTCAATCACTTCAATTGGATCAACAGAATTACCAATTGATTTAGACATTTTAATTCCTTTTGAGTCGCGCACCAAACCATGTATGTACACAGTCCTAAAAGGAACATCTTTTTGAAATTCAAGCCCCATCATCATCATACGAGCAACCCAGAAAAATATAATATCGTGCCCTGTAACTAGTACGCTCGTTGGGTAAAAAGTTTTTAAGGCTTCCGAATCATCCGGCCATCCTAGGGTACTGAATGGCCAGAGCGCAGAACTGAACCATGTATCCAATACGTCTTCTTCTTGATTGATATTTTTACTATTACAACCCGCACATTCTCCAGGTGAAGTTTCAGCAACAGTAATATGCTCACAATCGTCACAATGCCAAGCAGGTATTTGATGCCCCCACCAAAGCTGCCTTGAAATACACCAGTCTTGAATAATATTCATCCAATGAAGATAAGTTTTTGTCCAATTCTCTGGCTCAAAGTTTGTAGTTCCACTTTCCACAGCTCGTTTTGCTTGTGTAGAAATTTCTTCTGTTTTAACAAACCATTGTGCAGACAAGTAAGGTTCAACTACACAGTTAGACCTGGAACAATGCCCTACTGAATGTTTATGGTCTTCTACTTTCACTAAAAAGCCGAGCTCCTCTAAATCACTCACAACTTGCTCTCTAGCTTTTTTAACTTTTAGACCTTTATAGTTTCCTGCATTTTCATTCAATGTGCCGTTTGTATTTAATAAGTTAATAGACTCTAAGTTGTGGCGCTTACCCATTTCATAATCATTAAAGTCATGAGCCGGTGTAATTTTAACTGCCCCAGAACCAAACCCTTTATCCACATACTCATCAGCAATTATTTGTATTTTACGATTGATTAGGGGAAGTAAAATATTTTTTCCAATCAAGTCAGCATATCGATCATCATCGGGATGTACAGCAACAGCAGTATCGCCAAGCATTGTTTCAGGACGAGTGGTTGCAACCACTAAAAACTTATCTTTTTCTCCCTCTATAGGGTACTTAATATGCCATAAATGACCTTTAACTTCTCTGTGCTCTACTTCCAGATCTGATAAAGCGGATTCTAATTTAGGACTCCAATTTATTAATCTTGTACCTCTATATATCAAACCTTTCTTATATAAATTTACGAATACTTTTTTAACAGACTTTGAAACGCTTTCATCCAAAGTAAACGTTAATCGATCCCAATCACAAGAATCGCCCAGCCTTTTCATTTGCTCCACAATTCTATTTCCGTACTGATGCTTCCAGTCCCAAACTTTTTCCACAAATTCTTTGCGGCCCATTTCTTTACGATTTAAACCCTCTTTATCTAATTTTTTTTCAACAACATTTTGCGTAGCAATGCCGGCATGATCTGTTCCTGGCAACCATAAGGTATTAAATCCAGACATACGCTTCCAACGAATTAAACAGTCTTGAATACTGTGATCTAAGGCATGACCAATATGCAACGAACCCGTTACATTAGGAGGAGGAAGAATTATACAATAAGGGGGTTTTGTTGAAGTGTCTTCAGCTTTAAAATATTTATTTTCTTCCCACCAAGAGTATAAGCGCTGCTCGACATCCTGAGGATTATATCTATCTGATAATTGGTTATTCTTTGATTCTGACATACTTACACCTAAACTAGGGCCCATTGACCCACTACTACAAAAAGTTAGTCTAAAAGCTTATCAAATAATTGGATTTTATAGTATTATTTTTTCCATAAAAATACTGAGCGGATCCTGCTTATAATTCCCATAAGGCCCTCTTTCTTTATACCCAAGCTTTTTATAAAAACTTAGCGCCTCAACTTGCCGTATACCCGTCTCAAGTCTTGCAAGTGGTAAGTCTGCCAACATAATTAGTTTTTCAATTTCTTGAGCAATACGGGTTGCTATCCCATCACCGCGGCTAGCGGGATCTACATAAAATCGCTTTAACTCACCATAGCCATCAAAAAATTTACAAGCGCCTATACCTACTAAACTTCCATCAACAAAGGCTCCTAATAACTTACAATCGGGAGCATCCAGTTCATTAGGCCCCATCAAATAATTACTCTCGGGCGGGTATAAACTTTCTTGGTATTTATCTAACTTTGATATTAACTCCATGACCTTATTATCATGGACAGAGACGAAGCCAATTTTTATTTTTTTTAAACCCACTATAACCTTTACTTTTCCACTGTTTTAAAACCATTTTCTACAAAATAAACATTTGTATACCCAAGCTCCACAGCCTTTTTCACAGCCTTCTTTGATTTTTTACTATTTTTACAGACAAAAACAACAGGTGATTCTTTGTTAATTATATTTTTTTCTAACTCAGGCATTGGATTATCCAAAAATTGAATAGACTTAATCAATAACTTATTCTTATCCGGCAATGGGTCTAAGCTATAAAACGTAAATGGCACTATGCTCGTCGACAAGTTTTCAATTTGAAATCTTTCCAGCTTATAATCATCAAATTTAAAAAATAAATTTTTTAACACTTTTTAACTCGCTTTTTTAGCTGCCACTGGCATTTGTTTATACGACTTTATTGCCAACAATATTCCAATAAACATTATAAAGCCTGCAAAGAAAAATGGTGATGAAGGGCCATAATCTCTATATAGCCACCCACCTAATATTGGACCAATAATTCTTCCTAAAGCAGACAAACTCTGCGAAACGCCTAAGGCCTCCCCTTGTTCACTGTCTTTGGCTAATAAACTAATCATTCCATTTACCGATGGACTAATAACACCAATTCCAAAACCCAAGATTGTAACTACAATGGCAAGTGAAGTCATTGAATTTGCTAATCCAATACCGGCAAAACCAACACCTGCAGTCACCAAACCTAAGAATAACATTTTACTCTCTCCAAGCTTACCTATATATTTTCTAACAAAATAACCCTGAACAAATACCTGTAATAAACCCATATAGGCAAAGCCAAGACTAGCAACACCCACACCCCAACCAAACTTATCTTTAACATATAAAAATAATGGAATCTCCATGTTTGCCATAGCCACTGAGTAACATGTGAATATTAACAATAGACTGGATACAACAGGGACAGAGAAGTACTTTTTTAAATTTTTAAATCTTGATGATAACTTTTTTTCTTCCGCTTGAGGTTTAATATTTAAACTTTCTTTCAAATAAAAATAGGCAAAAACAAAATTTAATAAACAAATAACTGCAGCCATAATTGCAGCAAAACTACTTCCAAATGGTGCGGCTGTACCCAACTTATTACCCACTTCAATAAAAAAGTAACCTAGGAATGGACCAACAGTAAAACCCAAACCAAATGCAGCTCCTATCATACCCATAGCTTTTGATCGATTTGCTCGATCTGTTCTGTCGGCCATATAGGCCATTGCCGTAGAAATATTTGCACCAAAAAAACCAGCAAAAGCCCTCGCAATCACCAGCATATAGAATTCTCCAGCTAGACCAAAAGCCAAGTGAGACAACCCAACACCCAGTAAACTAATTAGTATTACTGGACGCCTACCAATGCGATCACTTAATTGCCCCCAAAAAGGTGAGCATAGAAACTGCATAAAGGAATAAATAGCCACCAAAAGACCAATTGAGACTTCATCGGCACCAAAATCTGCAGCCAGGTATGGGTGCAGAGGAATAATTATTCCAAAACCAACTAAATCAATAAAAACGGTCAAAAAAATTATAAATTGTTCTTTGTTTTTCATGCTATTTTTTACTTATAATGTCTTATGGTTAAAAGTTCTCTCAGTTTATACCCAGATCTGAAACTAGAATCGAGGAAAAAATCTTGAAAAGTGCTATTAAAGTTGAAAACGGAGAGTTTTTGAAAAGAATCGTACCTAATGGTACGTTGAGTTTCAAAAAATTGAGTATTTCAGATTTAAGAGTGCTTTTCATGTTTTTTTACCGATCTCTAGTTTCAGGTTTGGGTATGTACACCATTATTGCTTTATTACTAACTAGTCACTTAGTTGTTGCTGCAACGCCACCTAAATATAAATCTGGCCAACTCAAAGGTAGCCTACACGCCGAGTATTACAGCACTGACTCAAACTATGATAAGGCTGGAGGTGGCTTTGAAAAGTTACCAGGTGAGAATACATTTTCATTTATGTCGGCAAGGCCTGAGCTTGTATATGGCCTAAGTAACGACTGGGGCATTAGTGGCGCATTTAAGTACACATATGGACAGAGTGAAAACTCTTCTGCACAAAGAACTAACAGCTCAATCACTGATATTGATGGAAGCATTTATTATAAACTCTACAAGAAGAAATTTTATTTACTCCCACAACTTCACATATCTTTTCCACTCACTACCTTTGACCCCAATCAAGATAATACCATCATTAATGAAGGAGCACTAAAAGTTGAAGTTGGCTCATGGATTGAAAAAAAATTTTTAGCACATCGCTTTTATGCCTACCTTGCCTACGCTTATCAAGGAGACGGCAGAGCCCATCTACTTCCTTGGGAGATTGGAGCATATAACTCCCTAGGGAGACTTTTATACGGTTTTTCAGCCCTTGGAAATGAGGTCATTACAGATGATGAGCTCATTGCGAGCCCACAAGCCAGAAGTAACCGCACAGATAGCCTTAATGGTGGAAGTAAAAAATTCTATTCAGTAAACCCAACTGAAATTAATTTAAAAGGATGGGTTGGCGCACGCATAGCCAAAAATTTTATCGTTTACCTGAAATATAAAAAATCAATTAATGGATCCAACTCTGCAAATGGTCAAAGCATTATGGCAGAGATCAAATGGAGAATATTAAACCCATACAGTAAAAAATCTATTGAAGAGACTTCTGGATTTAAAATTGATGGAATTAATCAAGACGAGCAAAAAGCACTTGATAATTTACCCGAAGTTCCAGAGTAAATTGAGCTATTGATCTATTAATGGAAAAGTTGGAAAGGCATTATTCAACTCGTGCTCTGGCTTACCCATTTGGCTAAATATATTTTTTAAGCTCTCAAAATGTTTTAAATACTCAATAGGCTCTATGGATACACCATTAAAGTATCTATAATGAGTGTAAACTTCACCATCTTCGGATACAGGCTGAGAAATAGTTAAAAAATTAGCTTTTTTATTACCACCATGACTTTCAAAATTAAAATCATATTCCCATCGAACCTCATGATCTTGGTATTCAGAGCGTATAAACTTTATATAAAATTTTAAACCAAATGCCTCTTTTTCTAAAGTCATTACTTTTTGATAATAATTTGGAGTATCAAAAGTTAATTTTAATTTTGCAGAGTCCACTTCTAATACAAAGTGTTTTTGCTCTTCAATATTGAACTCACTACTCTTTAGACTTAAATCAATTATACTTTTACTATCTAATTCACTTAAATTATCGCCATATCTAATAAAACTAACGGCATCGTGCAGATCATCACAAGCAAAAACAACCCAGTCTTGCTTTTTACCTTCAACACTGACATTAATTACTTTAGCTTGAAAGATATTATCTAATGAGCATTTCTCATTTTGCACAGAGAACACCGTATCTCGACCGTGCTCTTTTACTACCTCTGATCGGCCACTATAATTTCGTGGTAGCTCAGACTTTTTGGAGCTCAAAATACTGGCGAAAATTTGTTGAAAGGTCTGAACTTCATCTGGTTTTTGCTCAAAAAAACTCGCTAATGAATTTACAGAAAACATAATAGTAAAAAGAAAACAAATCAACTTACTCATCTAGCATCCAAAATTTTCTCATTTTTTACATCTTGTAAGAGCTGTCTCATTTTATCTAAGGTAATTACAGTATCTCCTGACTCAATAAAAGTAATTATCTCTTCAATTTCCTTTCTCAACTTCTTATTTTTATCTTCCGCTACGTCACTAGAAAACTTTGGAATATGTTTTTCAAAAAATAATACAAACAGCTCTTTTGCACGATCTAAATAGCGTAAAGTTTCATACTTTCCACAATTCTCTTTAAATGTTTCATAAGGTAGGCCAAATTTTCTAGAACTTTTGGATGAGCGTATTAATTCTTTGCCATACTTATCTCTAGAAAAAATAACTTCTGATCTAAAGCAAGGGTCAAAACGAGAACGCCATCTTTTGGCAAAAGAGTAAATAGGTGATTCAAAATAAAATTTATAAGAATTCTTACCATGCAAATTAGTTGTTTGTGTAAATAGTTGTTTATCAAATAGCCAAACTTTACTCACCACTTTACTATTTTGCGCTAAACTAATCTCACTTGATTTTTCTCTGCTATATGTACTTCTGTAAATTACATTCGCGTGTATGCTCCCAAATGAAAAGTACTTTTCCGGAACCTTGTACCTATTCACATTACTGGTTAAATAAAAATCTTTAAAGTCCTCGTTATTTACCAAAGAAACAGTCCTCTTTTTATGCAAATAAATGTTTCTTTTTTCAAATTTATTAAGGGGTTTTAAATTTTTTCCTTTTATTTCCCAGTGCTCGGTAAAAAAGCTCTCTGCACCACAGCCTGTATAGTGCACTTCATACTTTTTATGTGTTTTAGTATCAATTAAAACATTAATACTAATTTCGGCCATTACAGACTTTGTAAAATTAAGGTGACGGCAGTGCTTGCCATCAGATTTAAACGAAACCAAATCTTCACTACTATTATCAATAGTAAAAAACTCACTCCATTTTTCTTGAGAGTCAAAAATATTTTTTAATAGCTGCTTTGACATTTGACAAGCATAGTCCATTTCATGGCAACCACTAATATCCTGTGCACAGTAAAGCCTTGCATAGGCAGTACTAGAGCTTAGTAATATAAGTAAAATTAACCACTTTAACATCAGTGCTTATCTCCAAGGAATATGGCCATAATTTTTAGACTCAAGATAAACTGAAGAATCAAATATATAGTGATCTAAATAAAATACGGCGGCATTATTAACACCTTGGCTTGACCAGTTAGATTTTTTTCTAACACTTTCACGATCAATAGACATAACCAGCTCAAACTTCAATGGATTTATTGGAATTTGAACGCCATTCTTAGGCTCAACCCCAAAGTATAGCCCTTTATTTATTAAGTCTTTAAGTGTTACACTGGCAGAACCACCCCCCATAAAGGTAACATCACTGTCTGGTGTAGTGTAAATTCTTATTCTTGAATTTAAATACTGTTGATATCCATCTGGCAATTTACTTGCATCAAGCTGCATATAGTAGGGTTTAACTTTATAATCAAAATCTGTACGACTATTAGCACTCTTAGGGTCTAAATCAATTGGAGAATTTAGTTTTACTGCAGATACTATTGGGTCATAATCCACTCTTAAGCTAGCCTCATTTAGGTATTTAGCAATATTCATTTCTGCAAATGACTGTCTTCCAGACACACCTTGCTTACTGTCAGATTTTCTTTCAACTTCTTCTATAAATAAAACACCCATTAGGTTTATATTCTTTTTTACTTTAACATTATTCCAAAACAACAAACCAGCACCCTTTTCTTTTTGTAATTCAACCGTTGTTAAATCAAAAAGTAATTTTGGCTTATTAAGTTCTACTTCTAATTCAAAAGAAGAGTGACCATTTAAATTAATTTGTCGTGTTAACGAAAATGAATCGGGAGCGCTACTTGAACCATCGGTAGCCGTTGCGTATTGCAAAGTTCCCCTTTTAAACAATACCCTGTTTGGCATACCATCTATAGCTTCAATCTCACCAGAAAATACTAATCCTGTTTTCTCTTTACTGTCTTCATCTGGTGAAGATGTTATGTTTTTTGCAAATCGAACTTCTTTCAAAGGCTCAGACGAAAAGTACTTACTTTCACGAATCTCTAAAGGCCTAAACTTTTTATAGGTGGTTATATTTCCACCCAGGTTACCTAAACTTAATTTTAAAGATAATAAGCCAGTGCTTGCGTTTTTAATATCTAATGAAAACACAGAGGCCAAAGACTGCAAGAAGCCTGAGTCACCATCTTTAGTGTTACTCACTACTGAATCATTAGTTAGGCTGCCAGATCTTGAAGCCTGAGTGGTGTCCTCGTCCAACATTCCATTAAAACCAAGCTTAAAACCAGTTTCTTTACGTTTGTTAAATTCATAAATAATAATGTTAGCTACAAATGATCTTTTCTTAGAACCTAGCTTGGCTTTGTCATGTTTTATTAACCAATACTCAATAAGGTCCTTACATTTAATACCAGTTTTATAATCAGCATCACCCTCTTCACCCATAGTGCATTTACGCGATCCAGATCTAAATTGAACTCTATCTCCAGATGCTCTTTCAACTTTAGTCTCTTTCCCCACCACATGATGATGAGCTTCCACAAAACGACGACCTTCTACAGCACCAATTTCACTACGAACAATATTTAAGTACTCAGACATTTCATCTTCACTAATATTTGTTGGTGTATAAAAACAGGTTTTTCCACCACTAGCACAATCGGTGTATGCCTGGTTAGTTACTGAGTTTATTTTTGCTTCAGCCACTAAACCAACTGACTGAATTGCAATAAAAACAGACAAAATTATATTTTTCTTTGTAATATTAAACATTTAACAACCTCTTTCTGATTTTTTATAGAATTATGACACAGTACATTAATATCTATACTCCTTCAAATTAATGATAAAAATAACCCACTCATTTGTAGTTTTTTCCCATCAACCTACCCTTGATTTCACCTCAGGATATGGAGCCCTAGTACTTAAAATTTTTAAGTAAATTAGGTGCTTAGCAACCTTGAGTTCTAATGTAAATTAAGGTAGTTATTTGAGCTTACACCTACCAAATCAGGTGATGTGCTTGGAGGCCATAATGAGTGACACTTTATTAAAAGTAGAGAACTTATCCATTGAATTTAAAACTGAAGGCGGAACAGTTAAAGCCCTTAAAAATATTTCTTTTGAAATCCCAAAAGGAAAAACTGTTGGTTTAGTTGGAGAGTCGGGGTCTGGAAAAAGTGTTTCATCACTGGCAGTGATGGGTTTAATTCCCATGCCTCCTGGTAAAGTAACTTCAGGTAAAATTTTGTATAATGGCGAAGATTTGCTAACTAAATCTGATGCTGAAATGAGAAAGATTCGTGGAAATCAAATTTCAATGATTTTCCAAGAGCCAATGACATCTTTAAACCCAGTTTTCACTGTTGGTGATCAAATTTGTGAAACATTAATGCTTCATCAAAATATGACTAAAAAAGAAGCCATGGCTGAAGCTTTAGAGCTTTTAGATCAAGTGGGAATTCCTGATCCAGCTGGACGTATCTTATCTTACCCCCATGAAATGAGTGGAGGACAACGTCAGCGTGTTATGATTGCAATGGCCATTGCCTGTAAACCAGATTTACTAATTGCCGATGAGCCAACAACAGCTCTTGATGTTACAATTCAAAAACAAATTTTAGAACTTCTTGCCTCTTTACAAAAAAAATATGGTATGAGTGTTTTATTTATTACTCATGATTTAGCAGTTATTGCTGACATCGCTGACGAAGTTATTGTTATGTACCGAGGCGATATCGTCGAAAAGGGTGATACAGTAAAAATATTTACAGAAGCTAAACACCCATACACAAAGGGCTTACTAGCTTGCCGACCAGCACTAGATAGAAACCCTGAGCGCCTACCTACTGTGGATGACTTTATGACAGAAGATGGCAAAGAAAAGCCATTTGATGTGAGCGGATTAAAAGTGGCCAAAGGCTTTAGGCCCATCACTGACGACAATCCAGTGATCATGGAAGTTAAAAATTTAAAAAAATACTTCCCATTAAAAAAGAATTTCTGGGGAAAAGTTAAAAAGCATGTAAAGGCCGTTGATGATGTTTCTTTACAAGTAAGGCAAGGTCGTACTCTTGGATTAGTTGGTGAGTCCGGCTGTGGTAAAACAACTTTAGGACGAACTGTACTTCGCCTTCTTGAAGCCACAGATGGGCAAATTATTTATAAAGGCCAAGACATTACCAACATGAAAGGTAGTGAATTGCGTGATTTACGTAGAAATATTCAAATCATTTTCCAAGATCCATATGCATCATTAAATCCAAGAATGACTGTTGGCGCTGCTATTATGGAGCCTTTAGTAATACATGGAGTTGGTAAAGATAAAGCCGAACGTAAAAAAATGGCCGGAGACCTAATGGACAAAGTTGGACTTAATCGTTCAATGCTTAACCGTTACCCCCACGAGTTTTCTGGTGGCCAAAGGCAGCGTATTTGTATAGCTCGAGCTCTTGCTGTTAAGCCTGATTTCATAGTTTGTGACGAGTCTGTGTCAGCTCTTGATGTATCAGTTCAAGCACAAATCTTAAATCTACTTTTAGACTTACAAGAAGAGTTTAACTTAACTTATATATTTATTTCCCATGACTTAGCTGTGGTTAAATTTATTTCAGATGAGTTAGCTGTAATGAATAGTGGACAGGTTGTTGAGTTTGCCGATGCCGTTGGAATTTATGAAAATCCAAAAATGGATTATACAAAAAAATTACTTAGCGCAATCCCTAAAGGAAAGCCAAAAGCTTTACTTAACACTTAAATTTAAAAAATTGGTTTTTAAATAATGAAATTATTAACTAGCATATTGTTTGTTTACGTCCTAGCATCCTGTGCTAGCCACTATAACAAACCTCAATTAAGTATTAGAAACTCCAGCATGGCAGACCCTTATAAGGAGCAAATTCGCAACGTTATTAGGGCCAATAAACTATCTATTAAAAAGTGTTACGAAGAAGGTCTTAAGCAAAATAAAAACTTATACGGCAAAATCATATTAAAATGGCACTATATAAAAGGCGGCATTGTCACCAAAACTGAAGTAATATCTAATACACTAGGTGATGATATAGTTGCCCCGTGTATTTCAAAAGAAATAAAAACATTCATATTCCCTGAGCCTGGAGACGACAAAGAGGCAATAGTAACCTTCCCATTTGTCTTTAGCCCAAATTAACAAATAAATGACGGAAAAATAGTATATGAAAAAAAGAAATATTGTAGTTACACCAGCCTTGCCATATGCAAATGCTCCTTTACACATCGGACACTTGCTTGAGCACACACAAGCCAATATTTGGTACTTATTCCAAAAGCTTCGTGGCCATAACTGCAAATTTATTTGTGGGTCTGATAGTCACGGCACCCCAATCATGCTTGCTGCGCGCAAACAAAAAATTGCTGAAGATAAATTTGTTGAAAACATGCGCCTTAACCATATTAAAGATCTTAATGACTTTGGAATTTACTACGATAAATTTTCATCCACTCATACAGAAACTCACAAAAAATACGTTTATGAGTTTTATGAGCAAATTAAAAAGTCAGATGCCATTGATGTGAGAACCATTGATCAATTGTACTCTGAAAATGAAGGAATGTTTTTGCCGGATCGATACATAAAAGGCACATGCCCTAAATGTAAGTCTGAAAATCAAAACGGTGATAATTGCGATAGCTGTGGAGCAACCTACTCCCCTATGGATATGATAAATCCAAGAAGTGCTGAATCTGGCGAAGAGCTTGTGATTCGTCAGTCTGAGCATGTCTTTTTTAAACTAAACCAATACAAAGATTTTTTAACTAAATGGCTTCCTGAACACACCAACAAAGAAACTCACAATAAGGTTAAAGAATGGTTTAATGATGATTTAAAAGACTGGGATATCTCGAGGGACAATCCATACTTTGGCTTTGAAATTCCGGATAAGCCCGGAAAGTATTTTTATGTGTGGGCCGACGCCCCCATTGGATACTTATCAGCCACAGCAGAGGCTTGTGCTGAAAGCGGCGAAAACGTAGATGATTTCTGGAGAAACCCTGAGGCTGAAATTTATCATTTTATTGGTAAAGACATCGTTAACTTTCACTGCCTGTTTTGGCCTGCATTTTTAAGCTGCACTGACTTTAATTTACCAAATAGAATTTTTGTTCATGGCTTTTTAAATACTAATAATGAAAAAATGAGTAAATCTAAAGGGACATCATTTAACATTAGGTCTTATATTAACCATTTAGACCCAAGTTATATTAGGTATTACTTTGCTACAAAATTATCGTCTAAGCCAAATGATATTGAATTTAATTTAGATGATTTCTCGCAAAGAGTTAACTCAGACTTAGTTGGGAAATTAATTAACTTGGGCTCACGTGGCGCGCAAATGCTTCATAAAAATTTTGAAGGCACATGTGGTAAAATTGACAGTGAGGCCCAAAGCATTATTGATGATTTTAAAAACTCCGCCGATAATATTGCAGAGCTTTATGAGGCCTGTGAGTACTCCAAAGTTACAACTCTTATTAGGGAATTTACAGACAAAGCCAATCAATACTTTGATAGCCTCGAACCATGGAAACTAGTTAAAACAGACCCAGAGCGCGTACAAAATATATTAACAAGTATTCTAAGTATTTTTCGCTCTGCTGTGATTTACCTAGCTCCAGTATTACCAGTACTGGCTAAAGATACGGCCACACTTTTTAATGAAGGTGAATTTACATGGGATAGCTTAAATAAAAGTATTGAAGGCGCAAAGTTACAACCTTATAAACATTTAATGAAGCGCATTGATAAAAAGCAAATCGAAGCCATTAAAGCTGACATGGCACCAAGCCAACCCAAGCCTGAAAAACCAAAGAAAAAGAAAAGCGAAACCCCTAAAGAGATCACAATAGATGACTTTATTAAGGTTGACCTTCGTGTGGCTGAAATTGTTGAAGCCAAAGAGGTTGAAGGTGCAGACAAGCTATTACAGCTCACTTTAAATGTGGGCGAGGACACAAAGAATGTTTTTGCGGGGATAAAGTCAGCCTATAAGCCAGAAGACTTAAAAGGTAAACTTGTAGCTATGGTTTATAATTTAAAGCCGCGAAAAATGAAATTTGGAATGTCTGAGGGAATGGTATTAGCAGCTGGCCCGGGCGGTAAAGATCTTTTTGTTCTTACTCCAGACAGTGGGGCAAAACCAGGGCAAAAAATTAAGTAGTTATGGCTAAATCCATTTCATTACGAAAAATGTGGCATCACTGTAACGAGGCAATCAAATATAACCTCAGTGATGTTAACAAAAATAATATTGCACTAGAAGCTTATAAGTCATTACTAAATAGTGATGACCCATTAGTAAAACCAATTCATAAAAAATTTAGCTCAGTTTTAAAATGTGACCAAATTGAGCCTTTATGCACAAGCATTGAATCTCTATTAGAATTACCGGTTAAAGATGGTGATTTTTTAATTGAAACCACTGACAGAAAAGAAGCTACGTCTGAAAAGACTAATCTCGTTTTTTATTTACACAATATCAGGTCAGGTTTTAATATTGGCTCTATCATACGCCTGGCTGATGGCTTTAATATTCAGTCAGTACTTCTTAGTGGCTACACCGCAGGGATAACTAACCCACAAGTTAAAAGGGCCTCTCTCGGAGCCGAAAAAAATATTAAAGTTTTTAACGATGACAGTGGCTTTAATGAACTTAAAAATTTAATTACAAATGGCTACCAAGTTGTGGGCCTTGAAACGGCCCAACCCAACGAAGCATTGGACCAATTTAGTTTTAATACAAAAACTGTAATTATTGTTGGCAATGAGAAAAATGGCTTACCAAAAGAAGTACTGGGTTTATGTGATAAAATCATTAAGATTCAAATGCACGGAATAAAAAATTCACTAAATGTGGTATCAGCTTTATCTATGGCTTCCTATGAGTGGAATAAACAATGTCGATAAGTCAATTAAACCCTATTGGAACATTTAGCTGCAGTGATACTAAAAAATATGATGTTCCTAGGCAGGCTATTTTAAATCCAAAAACTGGCATTATAAAATTAGAGCCAAGCTTTAACTTTGAACAGGCCACCGAAGACTTAGCTGGATTTAGTCATATTTGGCTTATTTATTTATTTGATAACAAAACTTGGAAACCAAAAGTACAAACCCCACGATCCTTAGAAAAAAAAGGAGTTTTTGCAACAAGGTCACCCTACCGCCCAAATCCAATAGGTATAAGCCTTGTAGAGTTAGTAAAAATTAATAAACTTCACATTGAAATTAAAAATTATGACCTCTTAGACCAAACTAAAATTTTAGATATTAAACCATATATTGATTACAGCGACACTGTTAAGACCTCTAAAAATGGCTGGCT
>CALLBC010000008.1 GCA_938001965.1 uncultured Bdellovibrionales bacterium
AAAAAGCTCTACTTTGCCGACAGCCAGACGCTCAGTGGGGTGAACCTTTAAACTACCCTCGGAGGTAAATTATGGCATTACTAAAAGAAGAAAAAGAACAAATCATTAATCACTTTAAAACTTCAGAGTTAGATACTGGAAGTTCAGAAGTTCAAATCGGTTTATTAACTGTAAGAATTAAGCAGTTAACTGAGCATTTCAAAGTAAATAAAAAAGATCACCACAGCCGTCTTGGTTTAATTAAAATGGTTAACCGCCGTCGTAAACTTTTAGATTACTTAAAAAGAAAAGACGCTAGTAAATACAAAGCTGTGATTAAAGATCTAGGAATTAGAAAGTAATCTAAATATAAATTTACATACAAATATATACACACCGGAGATATAAATGAAGCAAACAGAAAGTTTTGAATTAGGTGGCCAAACAGTAACACTAGAAACTGGCCGCATGGCAAAACAAGCTGATGGGTCTGTAATAGTTAGCAGTGGTAACAACATTGTTCTAGTAACGGCAGTAACATCAAAAAGAGAATCAACAGCAGACTTTTTCCCATTAACTGTGGAATTTAGTGAAAAGTTTTACGCCACTGGAAGAATCCCTGGTGGATATTTTAAACGTGAAGGTCGTCCAACAGGTGAAGCTATTTTAAACTGTCGTTTAATTGATAGACCAATTCGCCCAAGCTTTCCTGAAGGCTACAACCAAGAAACTCAAATTGTTGCTACCATTTTAAGTTACGATGGTAAGGCTTCAGCAAATAGCCTTGCCAGTATTGGAGCTAGTGCTGCTTTACATATTAGCTCGGCTCCATTTAATGGCCCAACAGCGGCTATTCAAGTGGCAGAAGTGGATGGCAAGTTAGTGATCAACCCAGGTTATGAAGACTTGTCTAAAGCCACACTTGCCTTATTTATGGCTGGTACTCGTAAGGGAATCTTAATGGTTGAGGGTGAAGCTCACTTTAAGTCTGAAGCTGAAATTTTAGAAGCTGTGGCCTTTGGACATAAAGCCATGGCTCCAATTTTTGATGCTCAAGATGCTTTAAGAGAAAAGACGGGCAACAAACCAAAAATTGAATTTACAGCTCCAACTGTTGATCCTGATTTTGAAAAGGTAGTTAAAGATTTCGTGCAATCAAAACTTGATGCCGCTTTAGTTATTAAAGACAAGATGGAAAGATACGCTCAGTTTGAAGTTATTAAAAAAGAAGCTAAAGAGGCTTTACTTGCTGATATCCCAGCAGAAGACAAAGAGTTACGTTCTGGTGAATTATCAAAAGTATTTGGTGATGTTAAGTTCCATACGGCTCGTCGAATGATTTTAAAAGAGGGTAAACGTATTGATGGCCGTGACACCACAACAGTTAGACCAATAGCTTGTGAGGTGGCTTTACTGCCAAGAGTTCATGGATCAGCTCTATTTACTCGTGGTGAAACACAGGTTTTAGGAACAGTGACTTTAGGAACTCCTGATGACGTTCAACATATTGATGCCTTAGATGGTCATCTTAAAAAGAGCTTTATGCTTCATTATAACTTCCCTCCATATTCAGTCGGTGAGGCAGGAAGAATGGGTGGAACTAGCCGTCGTGAAACGGGTCATGGTTTCCTTGCTGAGCGTGCTTTAGCTGCCGTTATTCCAAGCCAAGAGGATTTCCCTTATGTGCTTCGTGTAGTTGGTGAAGTGATGGAATCAAATGGTTCCAGCTCAATGGGTACAGTTTGTTCTGGTACTTTAGCATTACTAGATGCTGGTGTACCAATAAAAGGTAATGTATCCGGTATTGCCATGGGACTTATTAAAGAGGGTGACGACATTGCCATCTTAACTGATATTTTAGGTGATGAAGATCATTTAGGGGATATGGACTTTAAAGTGGCAGGAACTCGTGATGGAATCACGGCTTTCCAAATGGATTTAAAAATAGATAGCATTAGTTTTGATATTTTTGAAAAAGCTTTAGCCCAAGCTAAGACTGGTCGCAACCACATTCTTGATGAAATGGAAAAGGTTATGTCTGTTACTCGCGGTGAAGTTTCTGAATATGCTCCACGCATTATGACAATTAAAATTAAGCCTGAAAAGGTTCGTGAAGTGATCGGTAGTGGTGGTAAAACAATTAAAGGTATTGTTGAAGCCACAGGTGTAAAAATTAATATTGAAGATGATGGAACAATTAATATTTCTTCTGTTGATTCAGAAAAGTCTGCACAAGCCATTAAAATGATCGAAGATATTATTGCTGAGCCAGAAGTGGGAGCCACTTACAATGGTAAAGTAGTTAAGATCACAGACTTTGGTGCTTTTGTTGAAATTTTACCAAACAGCTCTGGCTTATTACATATTTCTGAACTTGCTCATGAGCGTGTAAGAAATGTGACTGACGTTATTAAAGAAGGCGATATGGTAGACGTAAAAGTATTAGACGTTGACCGTGCTGGGCGTATGAAGCTTTCAAGAAAAGCTTTAATCCCAAAAGAAGGGGCTGACGCCTAGGAGCTTCAATGCAAAAGGCATTTGATTACGTCCCCGAATATAAGAAAACAATTTTATCTAACGGAACAAGGGTGGTGACTGAACATCACCCTTATTCCCGTGCTACCTCTGCTGGTGTGTATATCGATTTAGGCTCACGTGATGAGCCGGCACATCTTGGTGGAGCTGCTCACTTCATTGAGCATTTGGTCTTTAAAGGTACAAACAAAAGAAATGCATACGAAATTGTTAAAGAGATTGAAGCCGTAGGTGGTGAGCTCAATGCCTACACTACACGTGAATACACTTGTTTTCATTCATGCACTTTGCGTGAACATTTAAGTTTGTCCATGGATGTTTTATCCGACTTAGTTTCTGATGCACTATTTGATCCAGTAGAATTTGATAAAGAGCGCCAAGTGATCTTACAAGAAATTATGATGGCCTCTGATGACCTTGAAGAATATATATTTGATATGTACTTTGAAAGGGCTTATCCAGGCAATGCTTTGAGTAACCCAATTTTAGGAACTGTTGACTCTATTAAGGCCATGAACAGAGATGACCTTTTTGACTTTTACCAAACCAGGTATAAGGCCGATCATTTAGTGGTCAGTGTGGCTGGAGCTGTAAACCACGATGAAGTTGTGGAGTTGGTTGAAAAAAACTTATTACTAAAGCCTAAAAAGCCAGTAATGGTTGATCGTACAACACCTAATATGGAGATCATTAAACAGTTTTACAAAAAAGACACTGAGCAAGTTCATTACTTGCTGGGCCTCCCGAGTAGTGCCTTTAATAGTAACTCACGCTTTGAATCTTATATAGTTAATGCTTTTTTAGGTGGTGGGATGACCTCACAGCTTTACCAAAAAATTCGTGAAGATAAAGCCTTAGCATATACCGTTTACAGTTATTTACAGTCGTTCACAGACTCAGGGCTTATGATGTTTTATGTGGGAACTTCAGAGGAAAAGCTTGAACAGGTTTCAAATATGGTGATTGAGGAGTTAAACTTAATTATTAAAAATGGAATCACACAAAACCAACTAGATTTTTATAAACGCCAAGTGCGTGGGCAAATCATGTTGGGCGCTGATGATATTGAAAATAGAATGAACTCACTGGCTGTGAATGAAATGGTGTTTGGTGAGTATAGGCCCGTAGATAAGGTGATTAGCGAAATAGAAAAGGTGTCGGTTGAAAGTTCAAGAGATTTTATCAATAAATATTTTGATTTTAATAAGGCCGGATGCATGCTTTTAGGTAAGTGTGAAAAAGGCTTACAGGATAAAGTATTTAGTTTAATTTAGCGGTTTGTGTTCTTGCCAACATTCTTGTGTCCGTTTGAGATAGTAGTATGAAATTTTCTATAAATGGCTTAAGTAAGTTTTTAAAAAACCGATATAAATAAAATGAGTTTATATATTAAAAATATCATTTTGGCCTTAGCTGTTACTTTGTTCTCTGTGGCTTCATTTGCCAATGAGCCTTATTGTGAAGGCTTTAAAGCTGGCTTTAAAGAGGGCTATATGCAGGCCAAGAACACTCTCATTGTGCCGTTGACTCCACTATGTCCTGTTTTACGTCCTCTAAATATTTTTGGTGATGCTAAGTCTGATTATGAATATGGCTACGAGTTGGGCCTTAAAAAAGGCTTATCAAAAGGGTGAGTAATTATATTAATCAGACATTTCTTTTTCTAGGATTTTTTGGCTTTTAATTGTTAATTCTTTAAGCTTTAACTGTCTTTCACTTTCAGTACTAATATTAAAATACTGAATCATCCAGTAAGTTAAAAATAATCCATAAAGCACGCCTAAGGTTATTCTAATAAAATTTTTATTTAACTGAAACCTATTTTGTAGACCCAGTAGTAATAAGATAATACTGCAAGTAACCCCAATTAAAACAAATATAGGGTGAATTAGGGAGAACACATAGGTGGTTAAGGTTGGAATTAAGGTTATAAACACTAGTGTGGATAAGCGTTTAAAATTTAAATTTCGGTCTTGGAATATAACAACTAAAAAATATAAAAGGGCAGAGATAGTGAAAACAGCTATATATGAGCTTAGGGGCAAAAAGGCCATTCCAACAATGGCCGTGAGAACATTTGCTGAAAATATACCGCGAAAGAGGCCTGTGACAACACCAAAAAGTAAAATTAATACTAGTAAGCTTAGCCAACTCCAATGGGGGACTTTATTAATTGATTTGCTTGGGTTTTTATAGAAGTTAATGAGATATATTAAAATATCTTTAACTTCATTTTTTAATTTTTGGTAATTCATAATAAGCCCGGCGGTTTAAACCCAATCCTGTTCAGCAATACTTACCACATTTTCAAGCACACTAGGTTCTATAGTTAAGTCTTTTCCATCTGAATGACAACCTAATAAATGGGAGGATACAAATTGTGGCGATAAAGTAAACATATCATGGGCCATTTGAATGTACTCACTTTTACTTGTGTGAATTTGCTCATTAATGCCCTTACACAGATGAATATTAATGTCATCATGTAGAATATAATTTATTTTTTGATCGGTAAGTACATGAATTTTTTGTATGCAGTCTAAATTGAGTTCGGCCAAGTAGTTTGCTTCACTGATTGAGCCAGGAGAAAATACTAAATGAAATTTTTTATTTTTTTTAGCAAGTTTATTAATAAGTGTTAACAAGCTTTTTTTTCTTGAGAAAAAGGCAGTCCAATTTAGGCTCGCTTCATGGGCTTCGTAGCCATGCTCTTTTAGGTAGTGAGGAATATTATTCCAATATTTAAAACAATAAAAAAAAGAAAATTTACCGGGTATAAAAATAAGCGGGTAGCGAGTCATTAAGCAATTTGGTTTTAAATCAAAAGATATTTTTTTTCCAGATCGTCTTAGGTTAAGTGCAATTAAACCTAATATAATTCCAGAGCAAAATAAAAACATTACTAGAAATAAGTCACTAGGTTAACGGATGGGCTTAAGTGGCCAGACACCTGGTTACTTCCATGGAAGGAGTAATCTAAGTTAAGACCCACATCAAAGAGTTTATTGATTTGGTAAAAACCTGCAATGGAAGGAGTTATAAAAATACTAGTAAAGTCAGAGTTTGTCAGAGTGTATGAACCCATTCCAGCTGCGATTCCCACTTTCACATCAATCAGGTTGTAGCGATAAATTGAGTAGTCAGTTTTAGCTTTAAAAATTAAGTTTTTTAAGTCATTGCCTGAGGCGTATTCAAGTTTGAATTTAATTGGGACTAAAAGAAAGTTATAAACACCTAGTTCAGCACCTAAGCCGATAATGTTAGTGGAGTTGTTATTTATTTTGTGCATCTGACTGAGTAAACCTGCAGCTAAACTGTAAGAGCTCCCTTTTAGTTTTTCTGTAGTGCTTTCTGGGGCTTTAGTTCTGAGTTCGCCATGGAGGTCACTAACGATATCATTATAGCTTTGATAGCTTTCCTCAGTAGTGGCATTAGCAAAAGCTAGATTACAAGTTAATAAAACGGACAGACTTAGGATTAAATATAAATTTCTCATATATGTATTATGTCCTGAAAACTGGTCCAAATGCAAAACCTGGCCTATATTTTTAGCAAAAAAAAGGTAAAATAAAACTTATATGGAATTTATTTACTGTGCATTTTGCAAACATGGACGAAAGGCCTATACAAAAAAACACTTAAAACTAAGTGATATCCTTTATTGTCTTATTTTAGCAGCACTTTTAATGTTGGTGATATGGCAAACTTATAATCCAGCAGTCTTTTTTATTTTTACTTTCTTTTTAATTATTAGTGAATCAGTGATTCACCTAAGGAGACGGGTGTCCATACAGTGTAACTTATGCGGTTTTGACCCTGTTCTTTATGTGAAGGCTCCTAAACTTGCAGAGGCCAAGGTGAGTAAAGTTTTGGCGGAAAAGAAATCCTCTGGGGAGTACTTATTTGCTGCAAAAAATCCATTTGAACACTTGAAAGTTAAAGATAAAAATTAGCACCGCAACGTCCAATGGGGACGTTTCGTTACTAATTTTTTCTTTTTGTATATCGCCCTTACATGCACTTTGTGCATACGGGCTAACGGGCTAAGGAACTCCAACTAATATCGCATCGTCCAATTAGGACGAAGCACTATTAATTGGAAACTTTTGTATATCGCCCTTACATGCACTTTGTGCATACGGGCTAACGAGCTAAGACTAATGACTAGTTTGAATAGCTAGTTTTGAAAGCTGTTTGGGCCTGGGCCTGGACTTTTAAGTATCTAAAATAGATAATAAATTCTATGAAAATAGCCCTTCTTCTCGTTATTGTATCTAGTTTTTTATTTTCAGATTTTGCATGGTCTAAAAAAAGAAAACGTAAAAAAAGACGTTCACAGGTGGCCATTGTGCAAGTGGATGGGGCTGCTGTGTATAAAGTGGCAAATTTTGACTCACCAATAATTGCTTATTTGAATAAAGGTCGAAAAATTAGAGCCTCTAAAAAAATATATCCAGGTATAGGTGGCTTAGGAAGTTTTTATAAGGTTCGGTTAAAAAAAGGAAAGTACGGTTATGTCACTGATGTTGATTTATTCCCGGCAAATAAATCAGGGAGTAGTGGTGAAAGTGCTGGTAACGATATATTCACTCCTCAAGGAGGGGATGATAATTCGGGACCAGCTATGGGGCAAGGTGGTAACAAACCAATTGCCATGAAAAGATATTTAGGGGTTTCCTACAGTATGGTGAATTACACCGAAGAGATTATTAATAGGCCATATACAGAGTCCTTGGGCTTTTTTGGCTTAAAGGTTTCAGGCCCAGGAGCATTGTTTATTAACCTTCCCCTTGAGTTAAATGTGATGGCCTTTTTGGGGGCTCCATCTTATTACTCAGCAATTTACAATGAGCCTGATGGTTATATCATTTTAGCTGATATTTTATACTTATTGCCCTTAATGAATAAGCAAAGCTATATGCTTTACCTAGGAGTGGGGCCGTCTGTGACCTACTCAAGTTATCAAGTTAAAATTAAAAAAGTGTCTAACGGAAAGTTAATCCCTTTTGATTTGCAAACAGTTAATATTGGTGTGAGTGCCGCTGCAGGCTTTGCTTTAAAACTAGGGGAATCACTGGCCGTTAAGGCTGAGGGTAAATATATATATGAAAACCAAGGGCATATTGTTTTTGGTGGAAGCCTTCAGTTTTCATACTAAGGTGTACCTGAGCGCAGGGGCCTCCGGCGCTCATAGGTATTACTTAAAATATTTCAGCGCAAACTAACTTTTCAAATACTCCGTATCGATAATAAGATTTATGTCTATGTAAGCCAACCAAGTATTGGTACTCAGGGCAGACTCTATGCTCTCTTGACAGAGTATTGATCACATCTTTTTCAAAAATATAACTGGACCCAAGAGTTAACTCTGTGCAATAAAAAGACATGGTATTGCTCATCATATTAGTTGAATCTAGAGCTGTAATTAAACTTGTTTTACGAGCGGCTGTGCCGTTACATTTTTTTAAAGTATTTTTATATTGTCCAACAGTGCTTTTAAGTTGTGTGGAGCCAATATAATCATCTGGCATAGATGCTTTTTGAGGTAATTTACAAATAACACTACGAGGTCGGTAGTGTGAGTCATAGTAGTACTC
>CALLBC010000009.1 GCA_938001965.1 uncultured Bdellovibrionales bacterium
TTAGCCCATAAGAGCTATTAAACCCTGGTTAAGATTAAAGAAACTTGATTTCCCTGGACTATAGCTTGGTTTTTAAGCGCTGTTCGTCTAATTTGCCCTCTAGGAAGGGATAAACTAATAAAATCATTGAAATTATCTTAGAACTTGATAGCCTATTTATAGGGCTCTAGGATGGAACCCGCTATTAACATAAAGAAATCACAAGCTTGAAGGAGAACACCATGGCTGGTCAAAATGTAAGTCAATCAACGATGACAAAAGCAGATATTGTTGAAAAAGTTTATGAGAAAATTGGTTTCTCTAAAAAAGAAGCTTCTGAGTTAGTGGAGTTAATTTTTAGTTCTTTAAAAGATGTATTATGTTCAGGTGAAAAAGTTAAAATTTCTGGTTTTGGAAATTTTTTAGTTCGTGAGAAAAAAGCAAGAACTGGAAGAAACCCGCAAACTGGAGATAAAATAACTATTAGTGAAAGAAGGGTATTAACCTTTAAGCCTTCACAAGTATTAAAAGGTCTATTAAATGGTGAAGATGTCACTGGAATGAAAGACTAACTACTAATATTTTCTAAAAGAGAGGTTTCTTGTATGGACGATATGATTTTTGAAACAAAAGAAGATCAGGCTTGGGCTCCATCAACTCGTCAGGTTAATAATGTAAATTTGATTGAGGCAGACCAGGAGTTTGCTAATACTATTAATAATATTCCAGATAAGATGGCATTTAAAATTGGTGAAGTGGCCGAACTGGTTGGTGTCAAAACTTATGTGTTAAGGTATTGGGAAAGTGAATTTAAAGCTTTAAAGCCTCGTAAGTCTAAAAATAATCAGCGTGTGTATTTGCGAAGAGATGTTGAGCTTGCAATGATAATTAAGAAGCTACTACACACTGATCGGTTCTCCATTGAAGGAGCAAGATCAGCTCTTAAAAAAATGAAAAAAGAAACTAAAAAATCTAAGGCCATACATGGAGCAATATCAAGAATGGATAGCCTTAAAGATGGGCTCCATGAAATTATTTTTGAAATTGAAAGAATGCAAAAACGCTTATAAAAATTATGTAAAAATGAAAAAAAATGACTCTGTGCTGTAGTGTAATATCTTCATATGCATCTTGGCTTAGTTTTGGCGCTTAAATTTACTTAAAATACAGCTCCTTAAGTTGCTCAATAGATTTAGTTAACTTATTTCTAGTTTAAATACCAAGTTAACAATTGAATATTACATTAAATTCTAACATGTGGGGTGGCATGAAGCATTTATTATTTTTCCTAGTACTTTCCTTTGGTCTTTCATTACCGGCAAAGAGCTCAATGAAAATTAGCACACAACTGACCGCGCCTATTATAGACTTATTTGTAGTTAATGGAGAAAAATCTAGCCAAGACTCAATCCATGCAAAGCATGTAGTTATGCTCACAAATTCCAGCAGTTGTTCTGGAACAATTATTTCAGAAAGTGCCATATTAACTGCCGCCCATTGTGAAAACTCTTTTGGGACCATCCATTTTGGAATGGGTAATGTAACTAAGCCAGTTCAGTATAAAGCTGTACATGCAGATTATGATAAGCAAGATAAGCTAAGCCCAGATATTGCCATTATATTTTTTGAAGGTGGTCTTCCAGAGGGCTTTGAGCCAATGCCATTGGCCACGGAAATGGATATTGTGAGTAAAGCAGAAGAAGTTTTTGTTGCGGGCTTTGGGCAAGATATTGCTAAACGAATTGGCCAACTTAAGCACTTTAAGTCACTAGTTTTAGAGGATTCTTTTGTAGATCAAGGCCTTTTAATTATTGATAATGATGAGCAAGGTCATGCCTGCTTTGGAGATTCTGGTGGAACATCATATATTGTTGAAGGTGATGAAGCTGTTTTAGTTGGTGTAAACAGCAATATTGGTCCAAAGTTCCAAGATGTACTTTGTAAAACTGAATTTATGATTTCTGCTTATGTTCCTTATCATATCGACTGGATAGAAGCACAGTTACAAAACTATGAGAGAGTGACCTCAGGAAATCAGTAGTTTTACTAAGCTGTTAAATAACCCCCTAAATTTTAAGGCCCTAATGTTTCACAAAGTGCTCTGGACAGCTCGCCTACGGCGAGAACTGCGCGCTTTATAAAACATTAGGGCCTTAAAATTTAGGGGGTTATTTAATGAGGTTGGTATTAAGAGTTTTCTTTACTGATTCGATGGCATTAATTTGATCTTGGATACTACCCAGTTGCCCACTAATAATATTTAAATCAAACTTATTAAGTTTATAATTAGGTATATCCTTTTTTAATTTATTAACAAGAATTTGAAGAGATATTTTTTCATTTAGCCTATGGATCTCAATGGATGTTTTTTTGGATACTCTTTCTATTTCTGAACTTAGAAACAATAATGACTGTTTTAATTGAGTGGGTATTGCATTATAAAACTCATTAAGATCACAAGTCATATAAAAGTACTCATTATAGCACTCTTTAGAGCCATAGCCGTATCTACGGCACTCAGGAGAGGCCTCCCATTTATAAAATGTATTTACAGAATGACTTAATATAAAGGGAAAAACAAGCTGATTGAGTTTGTCATCAGCTCCCATTTTTTCAAAAATTAAATTGGGGCTTAAATAGGTAAAAGCATGTAGGTACTCATGAGCAGGGGCCTTGAACACGCCAAGGTCTCCTGGTGATGGGTTATCAACCTTTTTACAGTATGGGCTATTAACAACAGCGCTAAATTCTTTTTCTGACACAAATCGAAGATGAGAGTAGTTTTTGGTGGTGTATAGGGAGGTTCCATAACAGTTTGGCCCATCTTGCGCAAAACTAGTTCCAACTTTTTTTCCAAGGACCTCAGGGATACAGTGGCTCAAATTAAAAGAGCATAGGTTGTCATCAATTTGTTTAATATTTTCAAGTTTGCAAGTTGAGTCCGGGTAATATCTTTTATTGAATAGATTCAGTTTTGTTACTTCAGTTTTAATTTCATGGCAAGAGCCAGTGATGAGTGACTGCTCAATGGTTTGTCCCTCTAAGCTGAAGTAAGAAGCTGCAGAAGATAAGGAGGTGAGAGATAGAGAAAGTAAAATACTCATATAAATATTTAAATTTTTCATAAGCCCTCCTGTGGGTAGTGTGTTCATTTAATAATAGTGTTAAAAACTAAAGACGCCATTTTTTGTAAGGGTCTCAAAAACTTCATTAGAGCCAGTTTTACGGATAAGTTGAGACATTTTATTAATTTTAAAAGTTTGACTTTCGGCCCATAGGGTCTCTTTTTTAAATTGATCAGCTTGGTCTTTAGTTAAACCACCACAAGTTTCAGAAATGGATTTTAAAACCCACCCAGCATCAATGAGTGAGCGCACAAATAAGGATGTCATTTCAGTAACCTCTGAAGTTTGTTTTTTATTCAACATAGATTTTTTAGTGAGCGCCACTCCCATGCCGTGGTGGTTTACTTCATCTTTTAGTATTAAGTGAAAGGCTTGTGCTAAGTCTTTATTTGCACAGGAGTCTTTTAAATGAGTATAGTGCATAAGTCCAAACCCCTCTAATATGACTTGAATTGTAAAAGTCATGGTCTCTTTCGACCCTTCCCTTAGGCAAACAGCAAGTGCATCTAAAAGGGGGTGGATAGTTATATCCTTAGGTTTGCCGTCAATAAGAAAGGGTTCAATAAGAATGCGATGATTGACTTCATCAGCAGAAAATAAAGAGTACAGTGACTTTTCCTCTTCAGATTCAGCGTTTAAAGTCATTTTTGCGCCATAATTAAGGCCAAATTTTTCAATGAAATAAATGAGTTCTAAGCTCCATTTATTAAGTCTTAAAACCACTTCAAGTTGTTTCTCATCACTTAGAGAATTAAATAAATTTGATTTTTGTAAGTTGTAGCGGTTAGCATCCCAGTAAACTTGTTTTGCATATGGACTAGTGTTGCTACTTTTAGTTAGTTTGTTAAGTAAATTAGAAATACTATTATTTGGCTCAAGGTTAGGGCAAAGCATACTATGTTCTTGTGGTTTTTCCAAATTTCCCCCTTTCTATGCGTCCCATCAGTACGCGGCTATGTGGTGGTAAGAAACTATCATCAATTATTGTGGACCCAGGCCCTATTGAGGACTCAGCACCAATGATTACTCGATTGCCAATACGAATTTTTTTAATATATAAATTTAAAGAGTCTCTCTGACGAATTAAAAAGTGAGAAGCCATATTGGTATGCCCTCCAATAATTGTATGGTCTCCTATATCCACAAGAGGTCGGTCATGCAGGGCCATAACAGGGGCCCAAACAACACCCTTACCAATTTTACTTCCCCACAACCTTAGCCATAAGCTATATGCGCCAGGAATTATTAATAGTGCCTTTTCTAGTGCCGGAAACAAAATAAATAAATATTGTAAGTAATGAGAGATTAGCCAACTTGAGCCTTGATTAGATCTTTTTCCAATGGGCTGTTTACCCTCTTCAATTTTTAGTAAAAGACAACGCCAAATTAAAACGGGTAGCAAGTATATGGAAAAAACCATAAGTGCAACCCACAAGGGGTTAGGATTTATGATTAGCAATCCAATGGATAATAAAATTATGGAAGAGTGAAGAATGGGAAAAATAGAAAAAACTTTTTCTAACAATTTTGGAGGGTGTGAAAATTTTTTCATTTTAGTCCACCAAGTAGGTTAGGCGGCTTCGTATGCGACTTTCAAATTTAATAATTTTTGCAGTTGAGTTGAGAATATCATTAATATCTCCGTGTAACATTTTGTAGTTTAAATCACGGTTTTCACAGTAAATATCCTGTGATTCAGCCATTCCAAATTTTGAGAAGAACTTAGCATTTACTGGTTTACAAATTCCAACCAAGCCCTTGCAGCCTTTAGAGGAAAATAACTCTAGGCCAGCAGAACAAAGCAAGTACTGGACAATAATAGCTAGGGCGATGTGGTCAAGTTCAGGTGTAGTTACTAGGCGACCGATCTCCCAGTAGTCTTTAAAGTTATCAAAATCAATATTTTTATATTCATAGCCTTCGATTTCAAATGGTCGCTGTATGAGCCTTAATGAAGCAAGCATTTGAGTTGGGCTTGAAATGGCAAAAATAATCCCTCGGCGATCCAGGCTGGCTTCAAGTTTTCTCTCACTAGGTTGTAACAGATGTGGAGCTTTGGCTTTGTAATAATGCTCTCTGTGATGCCAAACTTTTTTATAGTTCTCGGCTTGAGTAGAATCAATTGTAGAAGGATCAATAATATTAATATTGAGTATATCAGAAAAACTATCAATCATTTTGAGAGTTGATTTGACTGCTGTATGTGACTGTAGGCAAACTTCTGACATTGTTATATTATATGCATATACTGTAAGTATTCAATGAGTGACTTCTGAGTTGAAAAGTATTCTGTGACTGACTAAAAGTTAGTCGTTTTGCTCATTACGGGCTACGGGTCGAAAGAAATTTAACTGGTCCTGCGCCGTCCAATGGGGACGGACGCATTACAAGTTAAAAGCTTTTGTATATCGTCCTATCATTCGCTCCGCTCATTACGGGCTAAGGATAAAAATTGGCACCGCAACGTCCAATGGGGACGTTTCGTTACAAATTTTTTCTTTGTGTATATCGCCCTATCATTCGCTTTGCTCATTACGGGCTAACGGGTCGAAGGAACTTTAACTGGTCCTGCGCCGTCCAATGGGGACGGACGCATTACAAGTTAAAAGCTTTTGTATATCGCCCTAACATTCGCTCCGCTCATTACGGGCTAAGGATAAAAATTAGCACCGCAACGTCCAATGGGGACGTTTCGTTACAAATTTTTTCTTTGTGTATATCGTCCTATCATTCGCTCCGCTCATTACGGGCTAACGGGCTAATACCAAGGTTTTTTTGGATTAGAGCTAGTGGTTGGTTAAAGATTTCTTCCCATCTAATAGCTAAAAGGGGTTTTGATTTATTTCCTAACTTCCAGCCAGTGCTAATTGCATCGAGTAGAGCTGGTACCTCAGTGGGCTTTCTTATTAAAAAATGAATAAATGAAAGAACAATTATTAGTCGAGATAAGGGGGTCTTTAACTGAGCATAATAAAAGGCTATTAGTCCGGCTTCTCCAGCTTCAGTTGTATCAAAGCCAGTGATGATGTGCCAAATATCATGGGTCTTTCTCATGCGGTAGACAAGGTAAGCATAGTCAGATTTTTTAAGGTCATCAGTGTGTTTATTATAAAAGTTGGGGTTAAGGTTGTTAACTTTTACATATTGGGCAAAAGTATACCCAAGGGTTTCTTTGGGTAACTTATGAAGCTCCTCGATGTTAAAGCTATTAACTCCATATTTACTTTCAATGATTGTTTTAGTGTCAGGGTCAGATTTAAGGTTTTTAATAGTTAATTCATTATCTGAAATAGCAGAAACAGAATTGCCTAGCTTTAATACTGAGTTCACATTTTTAGGATTCCACAAATAGATTACAATCGATTTAATAAGTTTAATTTTTTTATATAAAGATTTCAATTGCGATTTCCTTGCACAAGCTAGATACTACATTCTAGTATAAAAAGTATAGGTGAGGAAGCTTGGATTTAGTTATTAGTAAAAATTTTACTTTATGGGCTTATGTTGTAATCACTTATATGTGTTTTATTTCTTTTTGGCACTCAAGCCTATTTGTATTTAAAAAAACAAAAAACACCGTTAAGACACAAAGATATCTATTAAAATTTGTATCGATTATCTTATGGAACTTAATGCTCTTTTATTTCTTTTTCATAGATGGTTCTTTTAATGAGAAGTATTTATTTGTGGGCATAGCCTTTAGTATTATAGCTTTAGTTATATATTGGGTCTGTGTGAAGTCGTTGGGTGATTTTAAGTTAGCAGTTATACATGGTAATATCGAATCTAATAAAATATACGACAGAGGTATATACAAATACATTAGGCATCCTTTTTATACCTCTTATATTTGTTGTTATCTAGGGCTGATAATATGTATTCCAAAGTTGCCAGTCATTTTATCGGTAGGCATTTTACTTTATATTTATCTATACGCGGCTTACTCTGAAGAGAGACATTTTCTTTCTAGTGATACGAAAGTAAAATATGCAGAATATCGAAAAAAAACGGGTATGTTTTTTCCGAAGCTTTTTTGATCCAAACTCCTACAGCTAATAATTTTCTAATTTTTCAGTTCTTAATATTTCATAAAGTGCTCAAACAGCTCGCCTACGGCGAGAACTGCGCGCTTTATAAAATATTAAGAACTGAAAAATTAGAAAATTATTGAATATGGCTAGCATGATATGGCAAATAATTAGTGACGGAGTAGGAGAGGATAAGTATATTCCCCCTATGACAACTCAGCTCTTAGGAAAAGTAAATATACCCATCACACTTGCGCCAATGGTGGGTATTAGCCATGTTGCTGTTCGTTTGATGTTGCGTGAGTATTTGCCAGAAGGGGCTGTTACATTGTGGCCCACAGAGATGTTGAACTCTAGGAAAATCCCTAAGCAAGACTTAACAGAAAACCCTTTGAGCCTTAGAGGGGAGGAGGAGACTGAGCTCTCCCCGCAAATCTTAGGAAATGAAGAGATTCCAATAAAGGAGTCTGTGGCTTGTTTAAAAGACTGGGGCGCTGAATCCATAGATATTAATATGGGTTGCCCAGTGAATAAGGCCTTGAGGCATAATTATGGAGTGTCTCTAATGGGGGATATTGGCTATGCTCGTGATGTGGTGGCCATGACTGTAAAGCATACTGACCTCCCAGTTTCAGTAAAAATACGAGCCGGATTTCAAAAGGATAGGGATTTCTTAAAAAGATTTGTATTAGCTCTACAAGACGGTGGAGCCTCTTGGCTGACACTTCACCCAAGGCTTGCCAGTGAAAAAAGAAGAGGGCGGGCTGATTGGTCGCAAATTCAATTTATTAAAGAGATATTAGATATACCTGTTATAGGAAATGGGGATGTACAGAATTGTACTGATGTATTTGAAATGCTTGAACAAACAGGCTGTGACATGGTCATGGTGGGTAGGGCATTGACGGCAAGGCCATGGCTGCTCTGGCAGGTAGGTGCCAGTCTGGGTTTTGAGCCACCGCCAGGTCGGAGGAGTGATGAGCTGCCTAGAACTCCAGAGATGGAGGCCATAGAGTACGGAAGAAGTTTAATGACCCTTCTTAAGTATACTAAGCAATATTATGAAGAAAGATTAGGTCTAGTCCGATTGAAGTTTTATGTTAAAACTAGTAATGTATGGTTAAACTTTGGCCATTCATTGTTTACTCAAACTAGAGTTTGTAAAACATATGATGACTTTGAAAATACAATTAAAAAATTTTTCGAAAGTAATTCATTAGCCATGACACAGAAAACTGATTTGAGAGAGTAGAGTTGATTAAAAAATTAATAAAAATTCGATTATTTAACAAAGTATTTCATATTAATGTCTTGTTTTTATTTTCTCTTTTTGTTTTATGGGGAATTATTGGTTTTTATGAAAAGCCTGTTGATGTTCGTGATGAAATCACGACTTTAAATTTAAAATATAATGATATTAAAGTTTCTAAAAATAATGGCCTTGAGTATGCTCACTTTAATAATTGTAAGTCTGAAGATAACTGTAGCTGCAGGGTTATAGTTCACGGGATTGGTGATAACTTTCAAAATTGGTCTCAAATTTTGAAAGGTGTTAAAAAAGATAATATTGAAGGGCAATGGATCGCTTTTAATTATCCGGGCACGGGAAACTCAGACCCCTTTCCTAATAAAGAGGCTTTTCGAGTTAACGAATTTGCTCAAACTGTTAATTCGCGAATAACTCAACTGTGTAAAGGGCCAATAGATGTTATTGCTGGCAGTATGGGGACTTGGATATCTTTTTGGTGGGTGATTCAATACCCTGAAAATATTAACTCCCTTGTTTTATTAAACCCAGTGGGGGCTTACGCGGACTACACTTACCTAGCAGACGCCATGGTTAACCCTACAGTGGATAAACTTAAGGATCTACACAGAAGGGCGTACCATAATATGTCTTGGTACCCGGACCAGATATATAAAAATACCTTAAGAAATATTGTAAAGCGCGGGAATAGGCAGTTTATTTTGTCTCAAGATAGAACACTAGCTATTGATAAATACTTGCCCGGTATAAAACAGAAAACTTTTATTATCTGGGGAAAATCTGATCAAATTTTACCAATTAATACTTACTATACATATTTAGATAAAATGCCAAATGTTCAGGGCGAAATATTTGAAGACTGCGGTCATGTGCCTAATTCAGAGTGCCCAGAAAAAGTTTTATCTGTTATTAAAAAATTTTATAATTAGCCCTTATAAGCGAAGCTCATTTTAGGACGATATACAAAAGTTTTTAACTTGTTATGCATCCGTCCTAATTGGATGGTGTGGAACAAGTTGAAGTTCATTATTAGAATTAATCTCAATATAAGAATCTAACTAAATAAATAACAAATTTATCCAAATATAAATTAAACTAAATATATTGAACGTACAAAGGCTGTAGCTTTTAGGAGGATGAATGCGAAGAAAGATTAACTTAAACGGTGTAGAGTTTTCACCACAACTTCAAGAACATATAGATCAACATATAGATGATATCGTTGAGTTTAGCCCTGAGAATTGTAAAATTGTTGTTACAGTTGATCAGATGGTAAAACAAAATCATACTTTTGAAATTAAAATGCAATTAACTGGTCCAAAAACAAATATTTTCGCATCTACGCAAGGTAAGCAGTTATTGCAAGTCCTTAGTGAAACTAAAAGAAAGGTGCTCAATCAGTTTAAGGATCATAGGAAAAAGAATATTCTTAATCGTCGCAGAGACAAATACCATTATAGCCAAGAAGAGAGGTATAAAGAAGCTGCTTAAATTCAAACAAGGTTATATTAACTTAAAAGCCTCAATAGCTTATTGAGGCTTTTTTTATTGAAAGAGCTTTTTTAATTCTGTTTTAAAAGTTTTTAAAAACTCCTTTTCTGCTTGAGTTTTTAAACAATCCATTCTGTAAATCATGCAAATTTCATCATGAAAAAATGGGTAAATATCCACAGGTTTTAAAAGTTTTTTACTGCTATCATTGGCCACACGCCCAGGGAGAATTCCAATTCCCATATTTTTCTCTGTTAAGCTGCGTATAAGTTCTAAGTTAGACGTTCTAATATGTTGTTTAATATTAATGGAGTTCTTTTTTAATTTTTTAAGTATACTTTGAGATTGGATAAGGGCTGGGTCGTAGATCAAAACTTGCTCTTTATTTTTATTCCAATTCTTATGAGCCCAAAATTGAACTTTGTCGGTACAAATCTTGTTAATGATTAAGTCGGGGTGGGCAGTTGGGTTAACAGCAATCCCAATGTCTATTTTATAGCTCACTACATTTTCAGTAATTTTTCTTGAAAGGTTATGGATAAAGTTTAAATCAATATTACTGTGTTTTTTATAAATAGTAGGTAGCGCATGAGGCAGCATATATAAGGCCACAGAGGTGTGTGCGCCAATGCTATAGCTACCAGTGAGTTCCTGTTCGGATAGTAATGTATTATGTTTAATTTTTTTCCACTCAAGGATTAATGAGCGCGAGTGAGTGACAAAACGCTCACCTGCTTTAGTTAGTCGCACTCCGGATTTACTTCTAATAAGTAATTGAGTACCTATGCTATCTTCTGTTCTTTTAATGGCTAGACTAAGTGATGGTTGAGTAATGCCAAGGCGTTCTGCGGCTCTAGAGATATTTAAAGTATTAGACACTTCTAAAAAGTAAACTAGGTCTGAGTAAGCTGGTCCCATATGGTCCTCCAATTAATATATATTATAATTGAAGTATAAATCATATTCCATAAATGTGACATTGTTTATAACTATTACAATGATCTATGCTATTTATTATATTAATGTCTTCAATCCTTATATATTTTGTTTGTAAATAAGAGAGAGTGAGTAACTTAAGGAGATAAATATGAAAGAATCTAAACGTAAGTTTTTGAAAATGGGCCTTGGAGCTATGGCACTTGGGGTGTCCTCAAAAGCTGTGGCTATCTGTGGTGCGGCCACCGCGAAACAACCATCGGGCCCTTTTTATCCAGAGAATGACCAGGCGGATAAGGATAATGATTTAACTTGGGTAAAAGGCAGTACAAAAAGGGCTGAAGGAGAAGTGATAATTATTAAAGGTGTTGTGCAAGATCTAAATTGCCAGCCAATTATGGGGGCTTTGGTTGAAATATGGCAGGCTTGCCATACGGGGAAATACAATCACTCCGGCGATCCCAATAATGCTGAATTAGATGAGAACTTTCAGTATTGGGGCAAGGCTATAACTAATAGTAAAGGAGAGTATGACTTTACAACAATTATGCCTGGAGCCTACCCGGCATCAGCTAACTGGACACGTCCATCTCATATTCATTGTCGAATTCAAAGACGGGGGTTTGAAGAGTTAACTACGCAAATATACTTTAAAGGATCGGATCACTTAGAAGATGATAATTTATATCTATCAATCCCAGTTAACCAGCGCGACACAGTGGTTGTAGATTTAAAAGAAAACACTGAGGGCGTAAGAGCCGGAGATTTTGATATTACACTGACTGAAGTACCATTAATTAGATAATAACTTCAATTGCCATTAAATGATTCTCCTAAAATTTAGTGCTATCTGTTTTATAAAGCGCGCAGTTCTCGCCGCAGGCGAGCTGTTTGAGCACTTTGTGAAACAGATAGCACTAAATTTTAGGAGAATCATTTAATGGCAATAAATAAATAAAAAAAAGGCCACTGATAGTGGCCTTTTTACTTTTTCAAAGTATTAACTAGTAGTTAGTTACTTTTCTGTTATTTAATTTTTGAGTGGGTCTATTATTATGCGGGTAGATTTGTCTGAATGATAAAATTTGGTCACGAGACATTGTGATTGGCGTATTTAAAATATTCCAGCTGATGCCTTCAATGCATGGCGGAGTGGATAATGAACCTGTGTAGTGATAGTGAGTGTACTTTTTTGGCAATAACTCACTAAAGTTAAGCTTTTTGTTTGTAACTTGTTCTATGTTTTTACTTTGTGGAATATTACTCCAAATAGAATCGATCAATGGGTTACGTGGCCCTTCGATGGCAAAAAATGCAATCATTGCCACTTGTCCTGAGCTATTTTGATGGGCCATTTGAACTTCAATGGGTAGAGAGTTTCCAGAAAGAGTGTGCTCACTGCTTGAGTGAAACAATATACTCTTTAATTCATACTGCTCACCACGAATAATGGCAAAGCTACCAGGAGAGGCATTAACCATAATCGTATTTCCAGTGTCGGTCACTTGGGCTGGGCCTGGTTGGTAGTTAAACTGAATGTCAGGTTGTCCTAATGGGCGAGACCATACTAAATTGATTGGCGATTGTGCTTTTCCCTCTCCGCATAAGGCATAACTTGGAGAAAGCTCAGCCCAGTTTTCAGGACCGTTTAAACCTTGGTATCCCCATGTTGCAATAGAAGGAGGTTGAATTCCCACATCTTGAGTTGGAACTGTGGGGTTTATAGGGTAGTCGCTCATCCTCTCTTTTGAAGAGCAAGAGGCAATAATACAAATTAGGGCTACAAATGCGGTAGTCTTTAGTGTCATAAATGGAGTTCCTTTGTTATCTATCTATTTGATATAACTAATTTTAAAAGCCTTTGGGTTTAAGTCAAAGTTATTTACCTAGCGCGATGCAGCATATTTTTACCTTAGAGGTAGTTTCCGCTAGTATCAGCCTTTCCATCTTTAGGAGGAATTATCGCATCAAAACATTCAAGCGCATCAGTTGTTTTATCAGCTATTGTTGGTAATGGAACTATCTGTGTGGCAAAGTTTGTTGGCTGGTTAATTACATTAAGTCCATCAATGCTAGCTGAGGCTATTCATTCATTGGCAGATACTTCCAATCAAATTTTACTTTATGTAGGTTTAAAACAAAGTAATCAGGGCCCAACAAAAGAGCATCCTTGGGGCTATGGTAATGCTAGGTACTTATGGAATTTAATCTCAGCAATGGGAATATTTTTTGTGGGCTTTGGTGTTACAACTTACCATGGTATTAGTAGTTTAATTAATCTAGAAGAATACAATAACCCAAACTTAACTATTCCAATTGTAATTCTACTTTTTGCCTTGGTAGTTGAGGGCTATGTTTTATTTACTGCCTATAGCACTATAAAAGATAAAAAGGGAAATAAATCATTTTCGCAATACATTCGAAAGGGTGATGACCCTACAGCTGTGGCGGTATTGTTAGAAGATGGTATTGCAGTGCTAGGGGTTTTTATTGCCTTAGTCGGTATTTGGTTATCAAAAGTTATGCAATCGAGTATGCCTGATGCCATTACTTCAATTATTATTGGGTGTTTGCTTGGTGCTTTGGCTTATATTTTGATTCGTTCTAATGCTAGGCTTTTAATGGGCGCTTCGGCAGACCCAGAGTTAGAAACTAAAATGAAAGAGTATTTACTGACCCATAAAAGTATTGAAAAGATAACTAGTTTTAAAACTGAAATCTTGGGGCCAGCTAGGTTAAGACTTGCTGCTGAAGTTGAGTTTCATGGTGAGTGGCTAATTAATCGTGAACAAATTGTGAAAGATGCTGAACGTATACGAAGCGGTGAAGTAGATCCTGTACCTGTATTAATGGACACCTCTGAAAGAATGGTTAGAACATTAGGTAAGTCAATTAATGAGCTAGAAGCTCAGTTAAAAAAAGAGTTTCCACAGTTAGATATAATTGAAATTGAAGTAAACTAACTCCTTCATTTTTAGTAAAGGAAGTAATATGACTAATTTAATTTTAATATTTTCACTTTTACTTATGTCACTAAACGCTTGGGCACAAAGCTCTAACGCAAAAATTTTAGAAAAGGATCAGTATTTAGAGTTTGCTCGCGGAAATAAAATATTTTTTAAAAAAGGAACAGAAGTAAACTATAGAGATGACGGAAGTATACTATTTGTCTTTTCTGATCAACGCACAGACAAGTTAGCAACTTGGACTACAAAAAAAGGTATTGTTTATAACTTTCATTGTGGCGCAAAACTGTTTAGAAGCTCAGGTGATATTCATGGTGCTTCACTAATATGGTTTCATCCGTCAGGTGAGTACCAAAGAGGCTGTGTCTCGGTATCTACTCCTTCATTCAGTACACCACAAGTTACAGGCTCCATGAGTTTTAACTCTGTGATTGAATTATCAGAAGAGGGTGAGTTGATTTACTTAAGCTCAGTTCATAGTGGATATGCTGAAGTTTTTAATAAAACATTACAATTAGCTCAGAGGAAAGAAATAAACTTTCACCCTGACGGTAGCTTAAGGTTCTTTACTCCAGCTAAAAATCAAACTTATGTGAGTCCATCTAGATATGGGGATGTAGTTTTTGGCCAAAGAACACCAGAGGTTTCCATTTCGCTTTTTGAGAATGGAATGATCGAGAGAGGAATATTAGCCAAAAGTAAGAGGTTTAATGGCATTAATGTGCCGGCAAGGTCTGGACTAATTTTTGATGACTCGACAAACCCTAGTGACCCATATCCATTTATTTATGCTGTATTACTGGATAGTAATTATACTTTTGAATCTAATGATGGCTATAGTGTTGTAACTAGGTCATTTAAGTTTCATGAAAAAGGCTATGTAAGCCTAGTTGAAGTGGCTGAAAAATTTGTATTTATACGTCCTGATGATAACAAAGAAGTTAGGGTTCAAGTTGGCGACTTAGTTCATTTTGATGAAAACAAAGTGGTGAGTAAAATTGAATTTAGAGTTCAGAGATAAGGCTTAATGCCCGTGCCATAAGCTACCCCCTTAAACTTAGGCAACCACTGTTGACCTAAAGTAAATTGTTTGTGCTTATAATTCAATTAAATTCACATGTCTAAATTGTTATATTTTCTTCATATCTTGGAGGGTATATAATATGAATAAATTACTTTTTAGTTTGTTAATAAGTTTGGTTTCAGTATCTGTCTGTGCTGGCGGTGGGGGAAATGAAACGAGAAGCTATAGAACTCATTGTTCTAGCTATGGGTTGAACTTCAGGACTATTATTAAAACCTCTCGTATTCAGCCTGAGATTAGCACTGGGATGGGTTCAGTGATCCTAGATAATAAAAAGCCAATTAAGGCCGTAGTTATAGAAGATAATGAGTCTTATTTTAGGGTGGTGGCAGAGGACTCATCCATTGATATATTTATTTATAAGAAATCAGATTCTTATCCAAGTGGAGCAATGCTGATTAAGCGCGGAGATGATACCATTTATAGTACTTCAGTGAGTTGTTATTGATTTTGGGCTGGATAGGCACCTATTTCGTTTTGAGTATTAAGTGATACTTAAATTAATATTCATTATAACTATCTATACTATAGCTAATAATTATTTTCTTTATACATTAACTGTTGCTATATAGAGCTTAGAAATTTGTTTTTATAAATGAAAGTAAAAACACAAAAATAATGACCTCGCTTCATCCTGTTGAGGAGTCATGCAATAAAAATTTATTAATTTATATTGCCTGAAAGCTTAATACCTTTGGTATTATCTCAGGCTAAGGAGAAAAAAATGAAAAAATTATTAATGGTGCTTTTAACATTAGTGTCAGTAACGGCTATGTCTGCACAAACTGAAAATGGTGATTACGTATTAGATAAAGCCCATGCTAATATTGGTTTTGAAGTTTCTCACCTTGGTTTCTCATTTGTTGTTGGTCGATTTAATAACTTTGATGGAACCGTTAAGTTTGAAGCAGGTGGAAACTCAGAAGTGAACTTCACAATTGAAGCAAAAAGTATTGATACAAATAATAAAGCTAGAGATAAGCACTTACGCAATGAAGACTTCTTTGATGTTGAAACCTTTCCAACAGTTGAATTTAAATCGACAAAGGTAACCTATAACGAAAGTGGAGACCCGTTAACAATTGTGGGAGACCTTTTACTTCACGGTGTTAAAAAAGAAGTTACATTTGAGGTAGTGGCTATTGGGGCCGGTGAAGCCAGAGGAAAAGTTAAAGCTGGGTATAGAGCAACAACCTCCATAGTTCGTAATGACTTTGGAATGAATGGTTTTGACACAATTGGTAGTAAAGTCGATATTACTGTGAATTTAGAAATACAAAAAGAAAAATAGTTAAGGAGCTGGATAATGAAATTACAAATGTTTAAAAGCAATAAAATAATTTTTATAGCATTTTTGATTTTATTATCCGCCTGTTCAGCTGAGCATAATAGCGATGCTGATAAAAAAAAGCAGGCGCAATATATAAAAATTCAAGATAAGCTTCAAACGCCAGATGAAATTTACTATGAAGATGTTCTTGAGTTTGTATTAAAAGATAGTTGTACTAGTTGCCATAATAGCGGTGAAAAAATCGCTGGAGTTGATGTTTCTAGTTATAAAGCCACGTTAGGGCTAAATAGTAAGAGGTCGGTGGTTCCATTTAGCCCTGATGGAAGTACAATGTATGAAACTCTTACCTTAACCTCTGGAAGTAGAAAAATGCCGCCAGTGGATAAGCCTCCATTAAGTAAAAATCAAATCAACTTAGTTTTTCAGTGGATTAATAATGGTGCTAAAAAATTGGGAGAGCAAGCCTCCAATCGCCCCAAGTCTTTGCAGGAGCAATTAGAACCTTATTTTAAAAACCCAGAAAAGATTGATTATAAATTAGTGAATGAAAAAGTATTTAAAAAGAACTGTTTAGACTGTCATTCGGATGCCGGTAGTAAATCCGATGAGGATGATGGGTATGCCATTTTGTATGGTCAAGATATGAATAACTACAAAGCTTTGTTTACCAATCATGGCATAGTTGCCGAGAAACTTGCTGACTATGTTGTGAGTAAAGATGGGGTGTTGCAAAAAATGAAAGGCAGCAGGATTTACAAAACCATGGCTATTCATCAGACTATGCCGCCGGCGAATGACGGGTATTTACCCGTGAATGCTTTGCATATTAAGTTAGTTCGTCTGTGGATCCAAAACTGTGCTATTGAAGACTATGAAGCAATCAAAGATAATGATAACTTAATTGAGCAAGATGAAGATGACCCCAGCAGTAAAGTGAGGGATTGTAA
>CALLBC010000010.1 GCA_938001965.1 uncultured Bdellovibrionales bacterium
GATAAGAATCAAGTTGAGACTAGTAAAAGTAGTCATGCTGTAAATATGTACCGTTTTGTTAACCAAAAAGTGGCAATGTCCTCTGAAGGTGTTAATTACAAAGGTGTTGTGAGTGGTTTATTTGTTCTTAGTGATGATGAAGAAACTGCCACCATGGATTTAAGTGTTAATAATGGTGAACTTTGGGTTTATAAACTTAAGTGCACTAAAATTGCAGTTGAAGACGAAATTTAATTATTAATTAAAAATATTTCTTGAGCCTCTTGAAGCCTTAGCTCCAAGAGGTTTTTTTTATTTATAGGCTTTGATTTGGATATTATCAAATAGTATCGCATCTGGATTTTGTCTGATATTGGCTTTTAAACCTTCATCCATTAATGCATTAAGTCTGATCATTATTTTTGAAAAGTCATTTGTACCAAGGTCTCTTAAGTTAACAGTCACTTGGTTTCCAGTTACTCTAACAAAGTCTTCTTTTTTATGGTTCTTGCCATCAAGGTGTTTGTTTCGATTTGGTTTTGCCTCATCAGTGAAAACATTTTTCCATCTTGATGCGTCGTTTAGTCTTTGTTTGGCTAAATTAGGATTATTAATATTACCACATTCCTCTGAGCCTAATGTACAAATATCAAGTTTTAAGAATTCATGTCCACTATTGTCTCTCCATCTCCAGGCTTCTAAGTTAGCTAATAAGTAATCAAACTCAATGGTTATTTTACTATACTTAGAGAGGTTAAATGGTTTAGTCATTAGGTAAAGTGAGTGTACAGATGGTCCTTCACGTCCAGAAAAGTTTAGGTACTTTGTTCCGTCAGTTGTTGGTGCATCATCATGAATGGCAATTTCTAGGTCTTCCACAAGATTACCATTATCATGGTAGTAAGCTTCCCAAGCAAACGCATTATCAAATAAGTTGTCACGCTCAAAGTTGTCCCTAAGTACTAAGCAGACATTGCTGTTTTCTAAGTTACAATCGGCCAGTTTTTTAACTTCCCAGAAAAGCTCTTTTTTAGTGTAGTGGCCAATGTCATCAATAACTTCGATCACATACTTGTAACTGTTAGGGCTTAGTCCTTCAATTTTAACAGGCGAATGTGAACGGCAATTTAAAGGGGAGCCATTTAAACTACAGTTAACATTTTGCACAGGAAAACCGTCGTTGTGTACTCTGAATTCAAGATCTACATTATCGCCTTCGTAATAAGTAGCTTCAGGGCGAGTTACAATTTCAATCTGTGCAGGTTTTGTATCAATGATCCAACGCCTAACAGGGCTAACCACTTGGTTGCCTGACTGATCAGTGGCACGTACAATTAATGAGTGCTCACCATCATTAAGATTTGGAAAAATTGTTCTTTCTTGACAAGTGCTGAAACCTTTACCGTCTAGGTTACACTCTATTTTAATATTTTCTTTATTAGATATGTTATCAGAAACATTGATTTGGAATATTGAGTTTGTTTCTTTGTTTCGGCCAATTGGTCCACTGATGTTTAGGTTTGGTGGCGTTTGATCAAAAACCCAATTGTAGTAAATGCTTTCAGATAAGTTACCAACATTGTCTTCCACACGGGCTTGTAATGTATGTGAACCTTCATTCAAATTTGCATATCTTGGTGATTTTCCACCTGGGCAATTCACCCAAGCTGCACTATCAATTCGGCATTGGTAGTTTTTAACGTCACCATCTTTTGAGATGATATCAAACTGTGAAACTGGATTGTTTGAAAAACGGCCTGGAACGGAACCCCATTCTGGTCTATTGGCGCGCAAGTCGACAATAAAGTTATAAGTAAAATCTCGTGACCAATCTCCAAAACGATCCTTTCCTCTTACTGAAATGGCTTGGTTTCCATGGTTTAAATTTGATACTGTGAAAGGACTGTTACAATTTTGATAACTACCTGAGTTAAGACGACATTGGAACTCAACAATTTTAAAGCCTTTGTCTTCACCTTCAAAGCCAAGCTGTATAGTTGTATTTCTAGAGATGTCTGCCGGTCTTGGATTGGTAAAAGTAATTACTGGTGATGATAAGTGAACTTCCCAAGAATGTGAGGCCACAAGTGATGAATTGCCTGCTTTATCAATGGCTTTAACACTTAAAGTGTAACGACCATCATTGGAGATGCTTGAAGTGTAAGGAGACTTACATGTGCTCCATGCGCCGCCACCTAAGCGACATTGGTAAGAATCTATACCACTGTCTTTGTCAAATCCTACAAAATTAAATTGCGTTCCCGCTTTATTGGCAAGGGTGGGAAGACTTCCTATAAACCTTACTGTTGGTGGAGTTAAATCAATATTCCAACGAGCACGTTCTGCTGGTGATGTATTACCAGCCTGATCCACAGCTTTTACATAATAGTATTGATCACCTTCAGATAAGCCACCTAAATATATAGTGGCTTTTTTATTTGTCATATTTTTACAAGTGCCAAATTCCTCGACTAAGTTTGATGAACATAAAAACTTTTCAACACCACTTAAGTTATCTGTTGCGGTAAACTCAATGTCTGCGATTGTTTTGTTCGTCCAATTATTTGGAGATACTGTATTAATAACTTCTGGAGGAAGGCCGTCATGTATGATTCCATCAGTGACCCAGTTTTTAGTGGCAACGCCTCGAGATTTAAATTTTACATAAACACTGGATTGTGCGTTTTCATCAGAGAGTGTCCAGGCTTTTACGCTACTATAAGGCTCCCAATTTGTTTCTACATTAGGGTCTCTTGTGATCATCATCTCTTCAGCGCTCTTTGCATGAATAGATAAGGTCACGTCCTTATTATTTGTGAATTTGTCGTTGTCGTTAATGAAGACTGCGGCAGATGTACTTAATATAGACTCGATTGCCTCTTCATCAGCAGCAAATTTAACTTCGCTACACCCATTATATATAACTGTGATAAAAAATAACCCTATAATAGTATTATATTTCCACAGCTTTAGCTGTTTAAACCCTTTCATCTTAATACCCTTTTGTATAAAACATATTTGTTTTATTGCTAACCCAACTCTAGTTATTGCCATAAAGGTGCCAACTTTGGTTTAAGATTGCTTAATGATATTAATGACTTAAAAATTGGAAAATTATGTCTATTTGTCTAACAATCATGCCATGTTGGTCTAGGGGCTAAGGTATTGTATCAGCTTAGTACAACGAGACTAAAGCTAGGGGCAGCACGACCTAAGTTTGATTATAAAGTCTAGTGATTAGACAGATTAAAAATTTGACGTTTTTAATAACTTTGAAAAACTAACTTAATTTATAGCCATTGCCGCGGATAGTATGGATATAGCGACCAGCACTTCCAAGCTTCTTACGAAGAGCAAACACATGTACATTTAAAGAAAAGTTTTTTGAGTTACCTTTTAAATAACAAGAGTTAATTAAGAGGTCTCTATTTATAATAGTGTCGGGCTTTTCAATGAGGTTACCAAGAATTTTATACTCAATGGGGGTGAGGTTAATTAATTTCCCGTTAACCTCAGCAGACAGGGAGTCTGTGTTAAGTAGTAAATCTTTGTACTTAATATGATTGCCAGTACTAAAAGTGAGTGAACGGCGCAAGCAGGCATTAATTCTTGATTCTAGTTTTCTTTGACTGAATGGGAAAGCAATGTAGTCATCAGCTCCAGAGTTTAAGGTCATGACGAGGTCATCCTCGTTATACGCTTCACTAACAGTAATTAATGGTGTGTTAGAATATGATGAGCTTCTTAATGCTTTGATGAAATCAATATTGCATAAAGAGTTTTCTTTTTTAAATATTAAAATAAGGTCAGGCTTAATAGAGACATATTCGTTAATATTTAGATTGAGCTTGGAACAGGTGAATCCACAGAAATTAAAAGTGTGGGCAAGATGGTCATTTAATAGTTTTAGTTGTTGTTGTTCTCCATAAGCAAATACAGTCTTCATAGTGAGCTCCATTGCTTTTGTTAAAAATATGTTAACATATTTTATTTATAAATACATAACATTTATTAAATTAATTGAAAATTAATACAGGGCTCCTTCAAGTGAATCTTGAAGGAAGTGTCTTGTACAGTTAACTTGCAAGATATCCAAAAATTTGAGGTTAAAGAGGGTTGCTTGAAGAGTAGGAGTTAGCCACCTCTTTTACTTTGCGACACCTTTTATTTTCACTAATAGAAATTTTTAAACGTTTGATAGTTCCAGATTTTAAACCCTTATTTGAGTTTAAAAAGCTTTGTAAATCACTTGCTGGGCCATAACTACATTCATCTGGGCCTAAGCGAGCAAAGGCTTTTGGATAGTGGGACTCCTTGGATTTTTCAATATTAAGTAGTTGTGTGAAGAACTCATTTTTATACTTTTGGCGAAACTCCTCTTGCCCATTTGGGAAGATATTTCTAGCCACCCCACTAAATTGATTGTA
This sequence comes from uncultured Bdellovibrionales bacterium, assembly GCA_938001965.1. GTDB lineage: Bacteria > Bdellovibrionota > Bdellovibrionia > Bdellovibrionales > UBA1609 > JAHDIR01. The sequence continues at coordinate 4,407 of CALLBC010000010.1, forward strand.
GGTGAGTTTGGAGTTTTTGTTCGTCATTTCTCTTAATATTGCTATCTTACTTTCCCAGTTTGGAATTGCCGAGCGCGAGATAAGTGCCATCCTAACTCCAGAGCTTGATTTATCTCTTTTCTCCTCTTTAGAGATGAATTGCTTAGCTTTGCTATAGTTAAAGCGACTCATTTGCTGAATTAGCCCCCAGCGCTTGTCTTGGTCAATTTCGAATCCTCTTAATTTTGTTCGCCCAGCAAGCAGAGAGTCCAGCCTTTTTAGTGCAGTGGGTGTGCGGGCAATTTTATTAAAAAATTTATACCAACTTTTTTGTACTTCAGAGCCTGGCTTTACTGTACGTAGCCTCTTCCAGCTAATGCTTTCTAGGTCTGTAACATAATTATTGTAAAACTTTTGTTGTTTCTCAGTTTTTTTAGGTAAGTAATAAAGTAAAGATTCAGTAATAAACCTCATACCATTAAAAATGATTCCGTTATTTTCAGACTTTAAGTTGTCCTTGTAAACGCGGGCAAATGTATATGTGCCAAGTTCACCATCACGAACCATTTCCCAAAGAGTTTTTAAATACATATCTCTTAAGTGACTATCCTTTTCTTTAGGTAGGTACTTAACAAGATTATTAATTGAATTTTGGTTTAAGCTAGATTTGAAATATGCGTAATCACCATAATTGGGGTAAACAATATCTGGGCAAGGCTTACCAGTCACCCAGTCCATTTTAATTTTTTTACCCGAAAATGAAATCTTATGGGTCTCTGTGAGTACAGGGCTGTTGTTTTTAATATTAAATAAAGCCACTTGTGTACTATGTGGTCGAATTACTGGGTACTCTGGTTTATGGCTTTGCTCTAGTGAAAGACTACTAATTAAACCTGCAGAGCAACTCAAGTTAACTTTAACAGTATTAAGACTGGCAGTTTGTAACCATTTTGATCTCCAGTCTTTCAAGTCTTTGCCAGAAGTTTTTTCTAAGGAACCAACAAAATCGGATAGCACAGTGTTTTTTTCAGCAAATTTTTTAAAATAGTAATCCAACCCTTTTTGGAAGTTACTATCGCCAATATTATAGTGTAATAACTTTAATGATGCGGCCCCTTTGCCGTAGGTGATGCCATCAAAGTTGGCAAAGGCTTGCTGCGTGTCTGGTACAACGGCCTCAATTGGGTGAGTGGTTGGCAGTTGGTCTTCCCAGTAGGCCCATGATTTATCGCCATTAAAATCATGCCAAGCTTCTTTTTTAAATTCAGTAGCTCTAGCTAAGGCAACAGCTGCTGTGTAGGTGGCAAAGCTTTCATTTAACCATAAGTCATTCCACCATTTCATTGTTACTAAATTGCCAAACCACATATGAGCCATTTCATGTAAAATCACACTACCTAAAGCCATGCGCTTAACTCTAGTTTTTACACCTTTTGACATATATCTTTCGCTAAATGTAACAGCAGCCACATTTTCCATGGCTCCTGAGTTAAATTCTGGAACAATAACTTGATCATACTTTAAGTAAGGGTAATCAGTGCCAAAGTACTTTTCAAAAAAAGTAAAGCCTTGATCAGTTACGGGGAACCAGTCATTTAATTTTACATACTTTGCCATAGACTTTCTAACAAATAAGCGAAGCGGGTATTTGCCTTTGTTCCAGCTCCAAGAGGCATAAGGTCCTGCATGCAAGGACCATATATATGTGGAGAACTTTTGGCTTTCTGGGAAGTTCCAAATGTTGTGTTTTTCAAAGGTTTTAATATCATCTTCACGAACAGATGTTATAACGGTCCAGCTCTTGGGAGCTTTAACTTTCATTGTATATGTGGCTTTTAAGTCGGGTTGATCAAAGCAAGGGAACACTCTATTGGCTTTGTAAGGTTCAAGGTTTGTATATGTGTACACTCTTCCATCTTCAGAGTCTTTAAAGCGGTGAAAGCCTCTACCATCACGAGAGTATTTATGAGTGTAGCGTACAAGTAAATGGTTAGGTCCTAGTTTTAAATTTTTACTTGGAATTAAAATATAAGCATCACCCTTGGTGGTTTGAACATTCGTGTTGTTCACAAGGAGAGATTGGATGGCGCCTTCATGAAAGTCTAAACGCAAATCGGAGTCTAAGTGTTTTACATTAAAAGTAATATTGGTAACTCCAGAAAAACTATCACTTGTATTGTCTAAATCAAAATATAATTGGTATTTTACATTTTCAATTTGTCCGAATCGATATTGAGCATAGCTTTCAGTGAGTGTAGATTTTTGCGGGCCGAAGTCTGCTTTCTTTTTAGGGGCAGTGGCACAAGAGGTAATAGTTAAAATTAAAATTGTTAAAAGCAAACGCATAAATATCTCCTGGTATTTAAACTATATTGTGTAATTAGACTCTACATGGGGAAAGGGCAAACAAATTTTATTTTATGCACACAGAGAATTTTAGAAATTATATAAGCTTGGTGTTGAATGATTAGTTAAGCTTATGAGTTGTAATTTTAATTTTGAATGTTTAGGCCATGCATATGAAGTGATTAAAGTTCTCGTAACTGATGGATATTACTAATCTTAAATTACCTTAAATAGCCACTCACTAACGAATTTTTACACTTAGTTCCAATAATTATTTCATATTAGTGATGTCACACTGATACCAATTAAACTATTAGTTTTATTTAATTTTTTAAACAAAAAAATGTATAAGAGTTTCTAATACCCATAATGGCACCAATTTATTTGTAATTTTTTTACATTTAAGACACACTCACTCAGAGCTTTTGATCATGGAGGTCTTTAGCGCAGGGGGAAAAATGGATTTATTTGTTAGAAAATCATTAGGATTGAGATCAATAGTTGCAATGACTATATTTATGTTTGGACTACAAAGTTATGCTGCAAAATATATGATCACAATGAAAGATACTAAAACTTTCCAAACTGTAAAAAAATCAGTTTCTAATAATGCAGCTATCGCCAATGGTGCTGTTCATTTTATGTCTGCGGGATCAAAACTTGAATCTTCTTTAAATCATTTAAACATGTTCGTCGTTGAGTCCGATGAAGACATTAGCTATTTGCAAGATAATCCAAATATTCTAGCCGTTGAAAAAGAAGTATTATTTCCTGCTCCTCAAAGAGTATCTACACTTTCTGGCTGCGGTTGTTCTTCACCTGAGAAAGAAGAAGAGATTGAGCAGCCATGGGGCATTGATGCAGTAGGAGCTCCGGGAGCCTGGGGAACTACAGAAGGTGATGGAATTAAAGTTTTAGTTATTGATTCTGGTGTGGACAAAGACCATCCAGCCTTAAAGGATCGCCTTATTGAAGGTAAAAACTTTTACGCTGATGAAGGAAGTGAGAACTCACCTTACGATTACTTTGATGATAGCGGCCATGGAACTCACGTAGCTGGCACTGTACTAGGGGAAAACAATATGGGGGTTGCACCAGCGGCCTCATTATATGCCGGACGTGTTTGTGGAGCCTTAGGTTGCAGTCCACTTGCTATTGCTAATGCCATAAACTGGGGAATAGAAAACGAAGTTAATGTAATGAACCTATCCCTGGGTGGCTCTAGAACTTCCCCCTCAGAGAGATTGGCATTTCAAAAAGCTGAAGAGTTAGGAATTACAGTTGTTGCTGCCTCTGGGAACTCCGGTGAAGACTCAATCTCATTTCCTGCCAAGATTAACACTGTTATTGCTGTTGGTGCAGTGGATGAAGACTTAAATAGAGCTGAGTTTTCTCAGTACGGTGATGGCTTATTCATTATGGCTCCTGGAGTGAATGTAATGTCTTCAGTTCCATTGGGGACAGGGCGTGTTGCTACAACTAAAATTGACATTGGTGATGGCTTTGAGGAAGTAAACAGTAACTCTTTTGTGGGTGCCACAGCTTTGGATGATGAAGTTGAACTTGAAATGGTGTTTGTTGGTTTAGGAAAAAAATCAGACTACGAAGGTATGGATCTATCAGGTAAAATTGCACTTATAGAGCGAGGAGAAATCAGTTTTGCAGACAAAGTGAATGGAGCCATCAAAGCCGGTGCTCAAGCAGCTATTATCTTTAATAATCAAGACGGCCTAGTCGGTGGTGCTATCACTGAAGATGGATCTGAAATAGGTATTCCTGTGGTTATGGTAGAACAGTCTTTAGGTAAATCTATATTAACTAAAATTGAAGATAAGACTTTTGCTCCAAAGGCCAATGTGTTTATTGCTAAAACAGATTACGGATTGCAACAAGGAACATCAATGGCTAGCCCTCATGTTGCTGGCTGTGTAGCTCTTATATTGGGTGCTAACCCAAACCTTTCACCTAAACAGGTGAGAGAGATTATAGCTTCTACGGCTACTGATATTGGCAACAAAGACGAAAATGGCAATGGTTTAATTAACGTGGAAGCTGCCGTTGAAAAAGCAGTTACAATGATTGGTGATAAATTTATGAGCCCTCTACTGGCTATTGCAAATTAAAATAGTATACGTCATCCTGAACTCAGGATAACACAATTGAATTAAGTATATTTGTACATTTTAAAATAAAAAAAAGGAAAGCTAGATAGCTTTCCTTTTTTTTGTACAAAAATTAAGTTTTAATTATTTCTTTAAACTCTTAACCTTTTTTTCAGATTTAGCAACTGACTTAGTTAATTTAGAGTGCTTTCTTTTAAGTTTAGCAAGACGAGCCTTTCTAGACTTTCTTTGCTTACGTAAAGTTTTAATTAGTCTATCAGCAGTTTTTTGCCTTTTAGCTAAAGCTTTAACCTTACGGTTTTCTTTGCGAACTTCTTTATCTAAAGATTTTACAGTTTTTTTAGCTTCGATAACAGAAGACTCACTAATATTAACCTTTGACTCTAATTGTTTGATTTTTGACTCTAAAGAAGTGTTTTGAGCTTCAAGCTTAGACTTTTCTTTTCTTAGTTTAGCAATTTGCTTTTCGCTACGCTCATAACGATTAACATAGTTATTTGATTTTTTAGTGTAACGCTTGTTTTTATTTTTGATTTGTTTAACTTTAGCTCTTAAAGCCTTTTCTTCTTGCTCCATTTCTAAGGCTTCTCTGCGAGTTTCTTTTTCAATTAACTCGTGATCTAAAATATTTAAAGACTCAACCTCGGCTTCTAACTCTAGATCAGATACAGTTTCTACATGGTCGTTAGTTGCATAAGCAACAGATCCACAAGTGATTACTAAAGTGGCTAGTATAAATTTTTTAAAGTTATTCATTTTACGTTCTCCTTCAGGCAATTTAAATTTCATCAACATATTATTGTAAAGCAATATTGATTCCAGGTTCAAAACTCGTTAATTTTGATTTGAATGCTGTACTGTCTGAAACCTATTCAAATGTTAGCGTAAAATGTCACAAGATATGGGTTGTTTTTAATTTATAAAAATAATGGTTATTTTATATTATTAATTTTGATTAGAGCAGCTTAACTCTAGTCCTGACAAGTCTGATTCATTTGTAGTGATTTCTTGAAAATTATTTTGCTCATAAGCTTCATAAAAGCGGCCAATATAATTTGCTAAAAAACCTGAGCTGAGTTCAGTTTTTGAAATCGAAACATCCACAGTAGGATATACTGCAAACTGTCTTTTAGTAGGTAAAACATATTGACTTCTTTTAGATGCGGGAATCATTCTTACATGCTTAACTATTCCCTGTGTTATTGGTAGTAAACCCAATACATTGGCAAAGGCAATTATTTTCCCCTTCTGTTGTAAATAACTGGCTTCTTCTGAGGTCATAAATGGACTTTCTGTCATACCTTGAGAAAAATCAATATTTTGTCCAGCATACTGAGCGTAACTCATAAGCTTTGAAAACTGATGGCCTCTATAAGCTCCCACGACTCCATCAACAAAAGCAGGGCCACAGCCAATAGCAGCGCCTTTTGGGCCGGCAAAGAGACTAGCTGAGCAAGTAAGGGCAGTTGTAAAGCCAACTCCAATTGAGGTATTAATTCTTTTTTTCTGTAGAGCTTTCATTGCATTCCAAGAGCTGCATGCATCTGACTTTTTGTTTTGGTCTTTTAAATTCATTATGTATTTTGCAGCAAAACTTGAAAAATTAAGTAACCCCATTTCATGATCATTAATAGCTAAGTTTATTTGTGTGTAGAGGTTGTCTTTGTGGTCGACGTGGAACTTTTCTATTTTTTTTCGAAATTTTTGATTATAACTAATCATTTTATTAAGTGCTTTAACAATGCTTTTTTGAGTGACTTCTTTGTTCAGGGGAATAAAGCTAAGTAATGGGTTTTGCTTTATGATGTAACTAGCTTGAGCCTTAAAATACTTAATCATGGTTGGTATAATTGGTTGTATCAGATAAGTTTGGCATTGTAAGCTTGATTTATTAAGGGAATTAAACTCAGGCTCAACCATGGCTTTAAATGTATTGAGCCATATTCCATGGGCTAAAGCGATTTCAAAATCATTGATGTTGCCAGCTCTATAATTTTTTATGAAAAGTCTGTCTAATTCAAAGTTATTTTTTGTGAGCATGTTATAAAGTGCACCACGGCTTAATGATGTAAAGCCAGGGGAGACTCTTGTTAAGTAAGTGATAGCTTTTAACTTCTCAACTTGCCCAACAATAATATTTAAAAGTGTTTTTCTGTACTCTAAACAAGGAGTTTCATTAGAACTTTCTAAGCAATAAGTTATAGCGTTAAGGTCCACTTCGGTTTTAAATGTATCAGTAATTATTGAGCTTTTAAGACCGTGAAGCAGCTTGATTCTTGAAAGATCACTATCATTACCTGTGGGATATTTATTGCAAACAAGGTCAATAGCCTGTTGCGAGCCCTGAGCCAGCACCCCAGCGAATAGAATTATTATAATGATAAATGGTCGTATAAAATATTTCACATTTAATTGAAGTTCAAAAATAATACCAAAGCCATAGGCTCAAAATGGCTCTGTTGTAGATGAGCAGGTGATGTTCTGCTCAAACCATAAATGAATTTTATAGAAGTGACATTTTTTGCCCGAAACCAACAATAGTAATACGGTTAGTTTTTTAATTAGAGTCTTGGACGTTTGGGGTCGAAAATAGGCTCTTTAGGTGTCATATTAGGCACCAGTTCAGGGATATTAGTTATGCGCACTACATTTTCACCTTTGCAAGTCTTTGCTGTGCACTTATAAGCCTCCATGCAGCCTCTACTTTTATTTAACCTGTAGTCACTGTCGCCATCGGTCAGAATGCCCTCTACTAATCCAGTTTCTTCATTAAAAACAGGGGACCCTGAGTTGCCACCAAAGGTGTCGCTGTTAATTTTAAATAAAAACTCACTATCGTTATTGGTGATTTTATTTTCATCTGTGATGATTAAAGGTAGTCCAGAGGGGTGGCCAATAACACTGAGCTTTGCATTGTTATTAATTTTTCCTGCTGTTCTAAATTTTAATATGGGTCGCAGTTTGGTTGACTTTGAAACTTTAAAGATAGCCCAGTCGTTTTTAGAAAAACTATTTTTAACCCTGTTGATTAATTTTTTACAGGTCACAAAATCAGCTTTGTCCACGATGGGATGGCTTAAATCAGCTGCTATCTCTGAACTAAATAACCATGTGGAGTTGTCGCATTCTTCTTGAGTGTTAATGCAGTGGCCGGCTGTGACCATAAGATCTTCGCCAACTAAAAATGCAGTGCAGTTTGAGGAGGTTTCAGCCTTTTCAAATTTTTCACCTGGGCATAGATTGTTAACATGCTCATTCAATGGTTTAGTAGAAATAACGTATTTGTTATTACCAATAGCCTTTGGTTTGGACCTTAGCTTTGCTGCAATAGATAAGCTAAGTTGCTTGGTGTAGCTAGTGCTATTAGAAAAAACTAGGCGTCGATCATCATCACCATAAATTGCGGCTGTTGAATTTAAACCAAAGCTAAGTGTTAGTACTATCAGTAAAATATTAGTCTTCATAGATCACCATATTGTCATAGATCCAATCAAGGTAATAAGAAACCTTAGTCATAAAAAATATAGGTTGTTTGGCGCAGACTTCTTGCCCGTGGGAGACTAAACCATAAACGGTGTTGGTGAGTGTATCTATAAGTGGAGCACCACTATCACCGCGGCAGGCTGATTTACCATCAAAAACTTTTATGCCAATGTACTGATGCGTGAAATAAGTACTTACGAAATCTAAGTCACGGTAATCAGATCTTAAAAGCAATCGATTATTTGGGCTGTCCCAAAACCAAGATGTGCTTTCTTCAATCAACTCTAGGTTGGTTAGGTAGTGCAGTTCTCTAGCATAGTCATCATTCGCTAGTCGGCCGTAGCCTCCTAAAATTAAGTGACTGGACTCATTGATCTGTTGGGCGCGTTGAACGGCTCTTGGAAGGTAAGCTTTATTAACTTTGTCAGAAAAAATGAGGTCTTCTTTTAATTCAATTAAGGCAATATCATTCAGTTTAATTTTTGATTGTTTCCAAGGTAAGTAGTCTTCGTGAACAATAATATTTTTAGCTTTACCAAGTCGTTTTAAATTTTTGATTTTTCCTTTGCCAGCTCCTCTAATTGTAATGAGGTTGGGAGTTTTATCATAAATGCAATGAGCGGCAGTTAAAATATATCGTTTACTGATAATAACGCCGGCACAGGTGTCCACTTTCACGAGCCAAGAAAAGTCATGCAAACTTGTGTTTGTTTCTCCATAAGTTATTGCTGAAGCATTGTAGCAAATAAGGCAGGACATGATTATAATACTGATAAAATGGAAGGTTTTGGTCATTGGAATCCTTTGTAAGAGCTAGATACATTATATAATAGTCCCACTTTAAAATCTTAAAATAGCCTTTGATTGTAAAATCAATATTTGCTGTCTAGGATTTAGACAGTGGGCTTGCTGTGAGAGCTTAGTGATTTTAGTTACTTAGCTCACTATTTTAGCTATATAGAAATTGACGAAAGTATGTGTTTAGGACATGCTTAATAGCATGAAATTCTATAGCTATATAATAATTTTTTGTATTTTGTTTACCCTTGGTTGTGCTCAAAAAGCTAAGCGAGGAGAGTTGAGTAGTAAGTCCTCAGCTCTTAGGCAAGTGACCCAAATAGATGCGACAAAACTTGTTGATGACATGGGTATGGAGGGCATGGCTGAGGCCTTGGCTGCTAATATTCAACATTTAAAGTCTAAGCCTAATCATAAGTTACAATATGGTGAAAGTATTATTTCTAGTTTAGAGTATTTAGAATCACTAGAAAAATTGCATAATGTATTACTTAACAACCCAAGTAATTTTAATACTTATTTGTTAGATAACTTTAGTATGTATGAAGTTTATGGGAAGGATGATTGGGGTGAGGCCTTTATTACCTCTTATTATGCACCAGAAATAAAAGGCTCTTTAAAAAAGACAAAACAATTCTCGCAAGCTTTGTACTCTATCCCAGATGATATGGTTATTGTACGCTTGGATGAATTTGGTAAAGCCTTTGGTAGCCGTGTTGGTAAGCGCTTTTGTGCAAATAAAAAAAATTGTAGTGTTAAAAGTAAAGGCTTAGGTATTTTGCGTGCTCGAATTATAAGTAAAAAAAATCAAGCAGACGAAATTGTACCATATTACTCTCGTAAAGAAATTGATATGGATAAAGTAAAAGTACCTTCAAAGGTGTTGGCATGGGTGGAGCCCATAGAGTCATTCTTTTTACAGATACAGGGCTCTGGAACAGTGGTTTTACCAGGGAATAAAAAATTGCAAGTGGGTTATGCTGGGCAAAATGGTCATGAGTATCAGGCCATTGGGAAGTATTTGTTTGATGTTATTCCTAAAGAAAAAATGTCCTTACAAACTATTGAAGCTCATCTAAAGACACTTTCGGATACCGAGCTACAAAAGTTGTTGAACAAAAATCCAAGCTATGTGTTTTTTAAGCAAAATGAAGCAAAGCCCTTTACCTATTTTGGAATTGAAACCATAGACGGAAGAACCATTGCGACTGATAAAAGGTACTTCCCTAAGGGGTCATTAGGGTTTTTACAATTTGAAAAACCCATATTTCCAAGCCCCGAAGCCACGGAGCCAGAGTCTTGGCAGCCAGCCAGTCGTTTTGTTTTTGATCATGACACAGGCGGCGCCATCAAAGGTGGTGGGCGCTTAGATTTATTTTGGGGCTCGGGCGCAAAGGCTAAACAAGCAGCCGGTGTGATGAAGCAAATGGGCAAGCTTTATTATTTTAAGCCTAAATCTAAGGCAGCTAAAATAACTCTTAACTAAGTTAGTGAACCTGGTTATTATAGGGGCAGGGCGGTCGACTTTCCCTTACTCTCAGTTTTAATTACCCGTGCTCAGACAGCTGCCCTTTGGGCAGAACTGCGCGCGGATAATTAAAACTGAGAGTAAAGGAAAGCCGAGCCCTTTGTTGTAATAGCGTTTTTGGAGATAGTATGAAAGGTAAAAGGGTGTTAACTGGAGTGAAGCCAACGGGTATGCCCCACTTGGGTAATTACTATGGTGCCATGGCTCCCGGTATTGAGATCTCTAAAATTGCTGATGAGTCCATGTTATTTGTTGCTGATTATCACACATTAATTACTGTGCATAAAAAAGTAGATATGAGTGCAATGATAATGGAAACTTCAGCCTCTTGGCTTGCAGCGGGAGTAGATCCTAATAAAACGGTTATTTATAAACAATCTGATGTGCCTGAAATTATGGAAATCTCCTGGATTTTAAATTGTTTTACACCTAAGGGTCTAATGAATAGAGCTCATGCTTATAAAGCTAAAGTTCAAGACAATGAAAATAACGGAAAGAAAGATTTAGACACAGGTGTAAATGTTGGTCTTTATACTTATCCAGTTTTAATGGCTGCGGATATTTTGTCTTTTAATGCTGATGTTGTGCCCATAGGGCCAGATCAAGTTCAGCATGTTGAGATTACTCGCGATATAGCTCAAAAATTTAATTTAAATTATAAATGTGATGCTTTTAAAATGCCTGAGTTTAAAGTATCAATTCCGGACTCAGTGCCAGGTATTGACGGTCGAAAAATGAGTAAGAGTTATAATAATCATATTCCTTTATTTGAAGATGCAAAAAAAATGCGTAAGAAGGTTATGAAAATTACCACAGACAGCACGCCGCCAGAGGCACCTAAAGATCCTGAGAACTCAATCATTATGGATATTTTTAAGGTTGTAGCTACAGCCAGTGAAGTTGAGGTTCTTAAAAAGAACTATAGTGAAGGAATTTCTTGGGGGGAAGCTAAGCAAGTTTTATTTGAGTGCTTAGATAAGCAGTTTTCTGAGAAAAGACTAAAGTATAATGATCTACTAAATCACCCAGATGAACTGAATAAAATTTTAAAACAAGGGGCAGAAAAAGCAAGAGCTCTTGCCACGCCATTTTTAAAAGAACTTAAATCAATTGTGGGTGTGTCTTAAATAATGTCAAAAGTAATTGGTCTTTATATTTACCCTGTAAAATCTTGTGGCGCTGTAGAGCTAAATAGTTTGAAGATTGATGACTATGGCCCCATTTGGGACCGTAATTGGATGTTAGTGGACACCAATGGCAAATTTATTTCTCAAAGAGAAGTTCCCCAGCTTTGCCAGGTTAAAGTTAAAGCCCTTTCATTAGAAAATGGGGAGTTTGAGTTATCCTACAAAGATAAACCTAAGCTTAAGTTGTCGCCGTCGAGCAGTTCTGAGTCATTGTCAGTGAGTGTATGGGCCTGGGATTTAAAAGCCATTAAATGCAATGATGAAGTCAACAATTGGTTTAGTGATGTGGTCGGTAAGCCTGTTTTTTTAGTGGAAAACAGCAAAGAAATTACTCAGCGTAAAATTAAAGAAAAGTATGGTGATAGTCATTTTAAATTTGCCGATGGACTGCCGCTATTGTTAATTGGTTCAGCCTCTTTAGATTTATTGAATGATAAACTAAAGGAAAAAATTAGCATAAAAAACTTTAGAACCAATATTTATGTTGAAACAGCAAAAGCTCATATTGAAGACGAGTGGGGAACAATAAAAATAAACAACTTGTCCTTTGACTTAGTAAAGCGATGTGCCAGGTGTGTAATGATTAATATTAATCAAGACACTGGCCATGTTAATCCAGAGGCCTTAAGAACACTGGCCAAGTACCGCAAGGGTGACAAGGGAATTGAGTTTGGCCAAAACTTGGTTCACAAGGGATTAGGTGTGATTAACTTGGGTGATGAGATAAATGTATAAAGATGTGATCTGTGAACGAGTGGCCTTGTGTAAAAAAAATGAATTCCCATTAATGATTCATGAATTCAAAAATTCATTTTTTGTTTTAGGGGATCATCAGTTTTATAAAGGCTATTCATTATTATATTTAAAAAAACATATTAGAGAGCTTCATGAAATGCCAAAAAGTGAATACTTAGAGCTAAGTGATGAGCTGTATCAGGCCAGCTTGGCCATAGAAAAGACTCTTAACCCATGGAAGGTGAATGTAATGTGTATTGGTAATCAAACACCACATATTCATTGGCATATCGTTCCTCGTTATGAAGAGGATAAAAACCATAAAGAGTTACCAATGTATGATGTAACCAGGGGAGAGGTTGACCTAAAAGATCACTCCACTCAGTACGAGGAAGTTAAGCAGTTAATAGAAAATATTAAAAGCAACTTATAAAAACCTCCATCATAAAGATCCAAAACCCAGTCACTCAGAGGCGAAGCCGAAAAATCTACCCGCATAATTCTAACCCCTCTGTGGAAAAGCCCCGTCATTCAGAAGCGAAGCCGAAGAATCTACACCGCATAATTCTCACCCAGTGGTTGCACTTGAGAGCTCAGAACGTTATAGAAGAAAATATAAAACTTGTTACTTCCTTAAGGACAATAAAGTAAATGTTAAAAATTATAGTCATGTCTTCTTTAATAATTTGTTTCTTTCAAACAGCATCAATTTCCTTTGCATCAGATCTAGATGAACCAGTTAAAGTTAAAAGAGGCGGGAAGCTAGTTCCTGTCTATGGAAGCTGGATTTACACTTGTTATTTTAAAGGTGAAAATGTGGAGTACTTATATCATAGTAATCAAGCTGGTACAGTTTGTGGTCTCACCTATAAATATTATAAATGCATCCCAGGCCCATTAGTTTCTGGCTCCTGCAGCGGTAATAGTAAATGGGTGGATATTACAAAAAAGAAATTAATTTATTCTTCCACAATTGAAACTAAACTATGCCGCCAGCGAGCAAAAAAACTTTCTAATAAATTAATTAAACTAGGCTTTTCATGCAGTGAAAGTGGTTATAATTAATTTATGGCTTGTTTTGGACCTCGGAAAGTATACCTTGTTCCATTCATAGAGACCAAAGTCATAGTTTTGTAATCTATGTTCCTGATTTCAGTCTAAGTCACTGACTATAGTACGGGGCTTATTGTAATAAATAAACTAAATAATGTATATTTATTGCTGTGATGGGTAATTTGATAAGGGGTGGGTCGTGAGTGTAATATTTAAATTTATAATTGTTATTCTGAGTTTAATGCTAATCTCATGTTCAACGACAACTTATCATGCTGAAATAGCACCGAGATTTTCTAATTATACATATAAAGAGAGTGCATCATTTTTTGACCCAAATGTTCACAATAAAGTGAACTCAAGAGGATGGGGTTTGTCTGCTAGTTTAATTGAGACTACTAACTTTATGCACGCTAGACTGACTTACTTTGAAAACTACTATAGTAAGTCTAAAATTTCTAGCCCATTTTTTACTACTTTTACAGATGAAACAAGTTTTGAAAGGAGTGGAATTGAAGTGGGGTTGGGACCAAGTATCAGTTTTTTTAAGCCCTATGTTTCAATGACGCATCTCCTTGAAAGAGAAAGGATCGAAGATAAAAAGAATCAGTTAGGTTTTGGCTTAAGAATAGAAATTCCAGTAAGTCATGGTAGAATTTCTTTGGACTATAGCCGGTACGAAGATGATGATAATTTTGATCAAGGCAGGTCTTCAACCGCAAAGTTTTCTTTGGGTTACATGTTTGGGGGATGGCAACTTAGTAAAGGTAAGCAGAGCTCAAAGAGAACAGTAAGGTAGTGCCTGTGCACCTTTTAAGCGCAGGAGCTAATTAGTGATGCAGCGCTCAAATTAAACCTGCTTTATTAAAAAAGTATATGAAAAATTTAATACAAAGACATTTGCATTGCTGAGCTCCAAGTTTTAATAACTTACCTATGAAAAACATAATAAAATCATTAAGCCTGTCGTTATTACTTATTACTCTTTCATCTGCTGTATTTGCAAATCATAGTCCTATAGATTGGCCCTTTGATGCCACATTTGAAGAATACCGTAATCTTTATATTCAACAGCAACTCCACAGCACTCCCAATCAACTTATTAACATAAGCTCTAAAAATGAAGACTTATCTGTAGATATGTCCATTTCTGCTGGAGAAAGGCTCCATGCATGGCTAAAGCTTATAAATTCAAACAGAGCTGTTGAAGATCAAATTACACTAACTAAAAAAGACAATGAGCCTATTTTAGATAAATATAAATCACTTAAAGAGCCAAGGGAGTATGGCCCATCGACTATACATAAAAGGGCTAATGAACTACTAGTAGAAGTTCCTAAGCCAATGGTGGATGTTATTTATTTCGGCAAGACAATGACTGCCAATGTTCCTGTGTCCGATGATGAGTTTGCTAAATGGGGGCAGGAGGTGTCCTTAACTTACCAACGTTCTGTGCGTTGGGTGTCCTTGCAAAAGTGGAAAGATTGGTACAAAAGGCGCAGGCTGCAAGATATTAGAGGTTATTTTTATTTAAGTAATTACTCAAATCTAAATAAAAAACTATCTGATGTTAAAAAGTTGACTAAAGAAGAACTAACTCTTTTTAAGCAGTCCTTAGTAAGTAACTGTATGAATAACTTTGCCTTGTTTGATGACAGTGCTTATGTCATAAAAATCTGTTCTAATGAGTATAAAACTTATATAAATGAAAACAACTTGATTGAATACAAGGAGAAGTATTGGCAAGTGGCCAAGCAAACATGGGAAAGTTATTTTGTAATCCAGCAACCGAGAAAGGATATTGTATGGAGCCCTATGAGCTCAAATAGAATGACTATTCCTTTTAAAAATATAGAAAGTAAGCCCATAGCTAATTGGCTTGAGTTTAATGTTGAAGATGAGTTTAAATTTAACCGCTGGGAAATGGATATGGTTTATACTAATCAACCTCAAAAAAACACTTCCCATTTAAAGTTCAAGAAGAACACCACTCCCCATGTTGCCGAAGGTAATATTATTGTTATGGATGAAAACCAATCCATTGACGAGTATGATACCAGCTGGGTAATTAGACACGAATTTGGTCATATACTAAGGCTTCCGGACTGTTATTTTGAGTATTTTGATGAGGAACGAAACCTTTTTGTGTTTTACGCCATCGATATATCAGATCTAATGTGCTCACGCCGCGGAAAAATGAATCAGCGTATTTTTGATGAGCTTAAAAGAGTTTACTTTAAATAATTGGAAGGTAATGTATGAAATTTTTTATAGTATCAATACTACTAATTTTTCAACCGATTAGTTATGCCTGTGACGCTCATAAAAAAGAAGCTGGTTTTAAATATGAATCCATGAAAGCGGACACAGTTTACGAAAAGATTGGTTTAAAAAATGGTGATCTGATCCAAAAGTATGACAATAAAAAGGTAAAGAGTGCCGCTGATGCCCTTGAAATGTACAGTAAGCTTAATAAAGGCAAAGTAAAAAAAATTAAAATCCTGAGAGATGGCGTTGAGCAAACCATAAAAGTGAAGTAATTACTTTTTAGTTAATTTTTGACAAATATTCATGACAAATTAATTTGAATTCAGGGTTTACACTATGCTCGCTGTGATTTTTCATTTTTATTACTTCAGGTCCAAGCTTTAATTGAGCGCTACCATCATTAAAGGCTAAAATCCCTTCTTTAAATGTTCTGGTGGTTTCATTCATTTTACTAAAAGTTAACTTAATAAAAGATTGCTCTTGTTTATTGTAAAGCATCCAATGATATTTTTTATCTCTTGGGAGATCATCATTAAGGATTTTAATTTCCACAAGCCGGTGATCAGGGCCTTCAAAGAAATATAAGAATTTAAATTCAGTCATTTTCACAAGGGTCGTCCTTTGGAAACTTGGAGGTATTAACAGGTGAATTGCCTCTGCCAAGACAGCTCCCATAACCTTCCTCGTTCTGTTTTAGACACCCTGAAATACTTTGCTGTTTACCTCGAAGTAACCTTTCATCATCCAGTGGGCACGAGTGTTTTCCAATAAATTTGAATAACACAACATGCATATTTGCTGTAGAAACTTGCCATGGTGAGATTGTATTATCATTAAATGCAGATTGAATAATTTTAAGGTCATCCTCGTTGTATGGGTCTAACACTTCAGTACTTGTACCCACTTCTTTCCAGCTTTGATGAGCGTGGGTCTGAATGAAAATTAAGTTTAAGAAGATTGAGAGGAGTGTAATTTTATAGGAGTATTTCATAGTTTTATTGTATAAGAGTTCACTTAAAATTGCTATTGGACTGAAGTCTAATAGAGGTTGCCTGCTACCTTTTTGAGAACAGAGTTCAAGAAGTGTTTGAAAATTATTTTAATCTAAAGATAAGGCAGGGTACAATTATTAATTTTAGTAAAGGGACCTATGACATTTGTGACTTTAATTTTTTTTGGGGGGGGGCAACATTTTATTTGATAGCTAATATAACCTAACTGACCGTCATGTAAATTTTTGAGGTTTAGTAGTTGAATAGTATAATCAAGAAAGCCACATCACGCCAAGTTTAGCACTTAAGATCAATGTGCTAGTAATTCGTCCGCTATCCTATAGCACTTCAGAATTTTTTTCCTGTCCAAAGTAAGATCGTCATAAGCTAAGTCATAACATGTATCACAGGACTGTCTGGTCACAGGAGAATAATTTATCTTTCCCCCCACTTGAACTTTTCCAACTAAACCATGAAATGTGGATTTATGAGCTATACCAGTGCACGAAAATATTGGATCTAAGGCTCGGTAGTTAAAATATTCATCACTTAAATTATTATGACTAACTCCTTCTTTTTTTATTTTGTTCACCCTAAGACTATGCATATATTCGTGGAAAAATATATTTTTTATACCCGTTCTAATTTTAGTGGCAAAATAGATTGGAGCCACATAGCCTTTTTTCCAATGCTCTGATCCAAAATTAAACTTATTGAGGTTGAAGGATATTATAGCCCCAGCATCTTGGTTGTATTGACGCGCAAGAACATATACATTTGGAGGAGGATTTTTCACCTTTTCCCAAACACCATTCACTTTCTCTACGGTATTCATTCTCATGTCTTCAATCTTTACTTCAATATTTGGATACATTTTCATTTGCTCTAGAAGCTTTTCACCTAATGCTGAGTCAATTTCATGTAGGTTTAGTATCCCCTCAACCACAATATTAAATAGGTTTGTTTTAGCAAGCTCTTTATCCTTTCTAATAACAACTTCGCCGCGCTTGGCAGTTTGAATTGTAGCTTTATATACTTTCCAAGTGTTATCTATTTGGTAACGCATTTCCTTATTTAACCTCGACTGAAAATCATTAGGGATTTCAGATGAAATTTTTCGATTTGTGCTATTACAAGAAATTAAAAACAGGAAAACTAAAAACATACAGTATCTAGGCATACGACTATAATTTCACCATTAGAATTTATTGTAAACTTCAAGGCTCATAAACCAGGTGTTTGACTAGGGTCTGTATTGAATTCTAACTTATAATAGAGAGTGCCTGCTGCCTTTGAGAATAGAGAGCACCTGAGACCTTTTGAGACTTTGTGTATCAAATAAGCGTGCTGGTACCTTTTAATAAGTTACCTTACTCATCTAGCTCAAATTTCGAAGTTCGTTTATTTAGATCTTTTAAAGAACTTTCATCAAAAAGAGGAAATCCATCTTCATCAAATTGATTAAGCTGTTCTTCAGCAATTCTTTTTGCATTTGAAATAATTTTTTTAAGCTTATCGAAAAATTCCTTGTTAGCTTTTAAAATATCAAGATCTACTTTTAATACATTAAAAAGAAGGTCTCCGTCGTAAAAGTCTCCAGAAGCCCATGGATT
>CALLBC010000011.1 GCA_938001965.1 uncultured Bdellovibrionales bacterium
AAAGCGTCAAACACAATATTTTGTACTTTTTGATCATGAATTCTAATACTACCACCACCAAGCTCATAGCCATTACAAACCAGATCGTAGGCTTTAGCTTTTACTTTTGCATAGTTTTTCTCATCTTTATTTTTAATTATATCCATGTCTGCATCTAGAGGTTGAGTAAATGGATGATGAACAGCCACCCACCTTTTTTGATCCGGTGAATAATCTAACATTGGGAAGTCCGTCACCCATGTAAACATATCTTTAGATGTATCAATGGCATTTAACTCTTTTGCTAAGTGAATTCTTAACATTGATAATGAAGCACAAGTAACATTAAAGTCATCAGCAACAATAAATACACAGGCATCAGCAGTTGCCCCAGCTTCTTTAAAAATTGTATCAAAAGTTTTAGTATCAATAAATTTACTGACTGGAGAATTATAACCATCTCCATCTTTTTTAGCCCAAACTAAGCCTTTAGCACCCATTTGCTTTACTAACTTAGTTAGCTTATCCATTTTACTTCTAGAAACACCTTCATAACCAGGAACCGCCAAAGCTTTGATACTTCCTCCGCGACCAGCAACGTCATCAAAAACCTTAAAGCCAGTATTAGATAAAGTTTGAGTTAAGTCTTTTAACTCCCAAGGAATACGTAAATCTGGCTTATCGCAACCAAATCGATTCATGGCATCGTCATAAGTTATTCTTGGAATATCTTTAATTTCAACACCCTTCATCTCTTTCCAAATATATCTTAGTAAGCCTTCATTCATTTCAAGAACATCTTCAGTGTCCACAAAGCTCATTTCTAAATCTATTTGTGAAAACTCTGGTTGACGGTCGGCGCGTAAGTCTTCATCGCGAAAGCATTTCACAATTTGAAAATATCTATCCATATTCCCAACCATTAATAATTGCTTTAATGTCTGTGGACTCTGCGGAAGAGCATAAAAATGCCCTTGATTAACTCTAGAAGGAACTAAATAATCCCTGGCACCTTCTGGAGTGCTCTTATATAAAATTGGAGTTTCCACTTCTAAGAAGTTTTCTTTATCTAAGTAGCGGCGCACTGCCTGCATTGATTTATGTCGAGTTATCAAATTATTTTGTAATTTTTTTGATCTTAAATCTAGATAGCGATACTTCAAACGCATAAGCTCGGACACTTTTTCATCACCAATTTGGATGGGTGGAGTCTCGGCAACCGACAGTATCTCACAGGACATAGCCTCAACCTCTACAGCACCGGTAGGGATTTTGTTATTCACCATTCCCTCAGGGCGAGGAATCACTTTACCCTCAAGAGCAACTACATACTCCCCTCTAAAGTCTTTTGAAGCTGTTAATTCAGCCTTACTTGGGTCAAAGACAACTTGCACTATTCCAAAGCGATCGCGTAAATCAATAAATACTAAACCACCATGATCACGTCTTGAGTCAATCCAACCCATTAATACAACTGTTTTGCCAGCATCCTCAGCTCTTAACTGCCCACAATAATGAGATCTTTTTTTATCAATTACAAAAGCCATAACTTAAACCCGCTTGAAACAAGCTTCTTAGTTACTAGCCAAAAGACCATGTTTCTAAGAAAGCTCAAAATAAAATGAGGCTTAGTATAAATGATATTTACTAATAAATAAATACGAAACAACCTAACTATAAGGAATTTGGCCATATAGATGCGTTGTATTAACAAGCACAGTTTATGGCAGCCATAAAACCTAGCTTGTGTTTATGGTCATTTCGTTTTATTTTTTATGTATGCCTAAAGTAAAAGTTTCACATATTAGTAGTAAGAGCCCCGAAGAGTGTTTTACAAAAATTCAAAAGCTATTTGAAAATGACAAAGACATTCGTAAATTAGACTCTAATTTCACCTGTGATTTTGATGAAGATAATTTATGCGGAAGCGCAGACAGCAAGCAGTTTAAAGCCAAAATGGATATTAGCGATCATTCAGAAGGGGCTGAGGTGAATCTAGTGATTACCTTGCCAATGCATCTAGCACTTGCTAAGGGTATGGTGAAAACCATGCTAACTAAAAAACTGGAAAAATACGTAGGCTAATTCATTAATAATGGCAAAAAAAACTAAAAAAAAATCTAAGGCTTCAAAAAAAGCCAAAACCAAAGTTGTTACACCAGAAGTTGTAACTTCTATGCCTGTGCCTAAAACTGACGGATCACTCACACACTCTGACCCATTAACACAATACCTAACACAAATTAGAAGTTTTCCGGTACTTGATAGATCAGAGGAAAAACGAATTGCCACTGAATACAGAGACACTCAAGACCCTCAATTGGCAGAAATCTTAGTTACTTCAAACCTAAGATTTGTAGTTAAAATTGCACTTGAGTATGCAAAGTTTGGCGCAAAGTTAATTGATCTTATCCAAGAGGGCAATTTAGGCCTTATGCATGCTGTAAAAGATTATCAACCTGACAAAGGGGTAAGGTTAATCTCATATGCTGTATGGTGGATACGTGGTTATATTCAAGAGTATTTAATGAAACAATACTCTTTAGTAAAAATTGGTACCACACAAAATCAAAGAAAACTCTTTTACCAACTCAAAAAACAACAAAAAGAATTTGAAAAATTTGGCTTTGGTGAACAAGTAAAATTAATTAGTGAAAAAATGGATATTCCTGAAAAAGAAATTGAAGACATGTCCAGAAGAATGTCTGGAAAAGACATTAGTTTAGACCAAACATTAAATGACGATGATCAATCCACCTTACTAGATTTACAAACCTCCCCTTATGAGTCCACCCCTGAATCACAAGTTGAAAAACTAGAGCTATTAACCCAACTCACTAAGCATATTGATTTACTCAAAGAAAGCCTTAATGAAAAAGAACTTTTTATTTTAGAAAACCGAATGCTGGCTGAAAAACCTATGACTCTCCAAAAAATTGGCAACAAATATGGAACCACTCGCGAGGCTGTTCGCCAAGCAGAAGGCCGACTTTTCAAAAAAATACAAACATATATCATAGATCAATTGGGCCAAGAAAAACCAGAACTTAAGGATATTCAATAACTTAGGCCCTTACCGCCCTCCATAGGTATTACCTATAACAAATATTCATTGTATTTATTTTATTTATATAAGGTGATCCTATATATTTGCCTCAACACAAACGAGGAGAAAAAAATGAAAACACTAATCTTTACTATAGTCGCTTTACTGAGCTCAACAGCAGTTGCCGCCGGAGAGGTTTCTATTACTTGCAATGACCGCCAAACATATTCAAAAATAGTAAGCATCAATAGTAATAATTTTTTAGAGACAGTCCAGTTGTCACATAACTTTGCTGGCGCAACCCTACAATGTGCCACTGCCACCTCAAGAGCTATTGAAGAAAAAAACACCTTTCGCTGTGCTGGGATTTGGGTCTTTGACCATAGACGCCCTGACGACAGCATAGGCACTGTTGCAGTTGCTGAGTTTACCCACGTGAATAAAGATCAGTGGTCAGCCAAGTTTACTACTTCACACGACTACGACAATGTTGAGTTAAATATTAATTGTACAATCACTAGCAATTAATTAACCCACCTTACACCAGGGCCATATACAATATTATTTATATTTGTTATATAGCCCTGTATGAGCATTTCTGAGAACAGAAATATTGATAAAATCACATTAGCTACCACAAAAATTGTGGACAAGTTTTGGGGTATTTCAAATTTAAAATTATTTAAAAATGGCGAAAATGTTACTTTTACTGCCACGCTAAATGGTGAACGAGTTTATGTCAGAGCCACTGAAGACTCTAGACGCTCGACAAAGCAAATTCAATCTGAGCTTCAATGGGTTAAATCAATAAACGAAAGTGGACTGGTGGTTGCTCATCCGATTAATGACTGTAGGGGCCAGCTCACTCAAAGTTTTTCAACCTCCACTGATGATTATCATATTGCCGTCTTTGCCAATGCAAAAGGTGATGAGCCAGCTAAAAGCCCCCTAGACAACTTGTTTATTGCCAAACAGCTTGGCCATACTATAGGAAAGCTTCACCATCACTCATCCCCTCCTAAGAATAAGTTTTCAGGGAGACATAAATGGTATGAAAATATTCATGTCGTCGAAGCTGAACAAATTATTAATAAAATTCACTCTCCATTCCTTGAAGAGTGGAAGAAGTGTTTTAATTGGTGGAATGAGCTAGCAAAAGAGCACCAACTATCATTGGTTCACATGGATGCTCACTCCGGAAATTTTAATATCGATCAAAACGGGCAAGTTTGTCTATTTGATTTCGATGACTGTGCCTGGAACTTTTTATCATATGACCTTGCGGTAGCTATCAACGGGTTACAGTGGCTAACAGAAGACGTAGATGAGGAAATAAGAATAAAAAATAGCTTTATAGAAAGTTACCACTCTCAATATCTAATAGAACAAATTTGGATTGATCGTATCGATTCATTTCAACGTCTTCGAGACATTGAAATGTTTGCTTGGTCCATGAGAATGTATGGTGTTAAAGAAGACAAAAAAAGATCTGTAATAGATCATTATCAAAAAGTTTTCGCCAAAACCCCAGAATTAATTTAAATTATCAATAATTCCTAGGCTGCAGTTGCATTAACTTGCGTTTGTAACTTAGCACGCAACCTTGCAATGGCTTGGGCATGAAGCTGGGAAACCCTGCTCTCGGTTACCCTTAAAATTTGGCCAATTTCTTTTAAGTTTAAGTCTTCATAATAGTACAAAGACAAAACAAGTCTTTGTCTTTCTGGTAGCTCCTCAATTGAGCTTGTTACAATATTTTTAACTGACTTAAGGTTTAATTGGCTAAGTGGGTTATTCAACTTACAGCTATCTAGTAGATCAAGTAATGACTTTTTATCCACTGAGCTAAAAGTGGTTTGCTCATCAATAGATAGTACACTTACAGGACGCACTTCACTCACTAAAGTATAAAAACCATCCATCGTTAAGCCAAGCTTTTCAGCCACCTCTTCATCCGTAGGTGTTCTACCCATTTCAGTTTCTAACTTAACAATAGTTCTATCTAATAACTTCGCTTTATCTCTAATTGATCTTGGAACCCAATCTTGAGCACGAAGTTCATCTAATATTGAACCTCTAATTCTAAACTCTGCATAAGTTTTAAACTTATTATCACGAGTAGGGTCGTATTTATCCATAGCATCCATTAAACCAATAACGCCACTTGAAATTAAATCATCCAACTCAATATTAGAAGGTAAACGCATAGCAATTTTTTGTGCAATAAATTTTATAAGTGGAGCATACTCCATTATTAGTTGATCTTTTTGTCTTGAAGTTAGTTTAGCTGGGTCTTCTTTGTACTTCTTTAGTAAACTACTACTTTTGTTATTTGAACTCATTTATTTACCCCTAATTCCCACTTAATATTTTAGCAAATTTATCCCGCGACCAAAAGTCCATAAATTTCATGCCACATTTAGCATTTGACCCCAAAAGAACTGCATTCCACCCTTGGATTCACTTATATTATTAATACTACTCATATTTTGAGCTAAATTTTTAATTGCAAAACTCGACGGAGATCTTGGGTTACTTAAAGAAACTAGCTGTCGACTTTTGACTGCATTTCTTAAGTTGGTGTCTGTCGGAATATAACCTAAGTACTTAAGATGTACGCATAATTTCTCTTCTGCCATATCACTAATAGCTCTAAACAGCCTAATTGATTCGTTCTTATCTTTAACTAAATTAGTTATAATAGAAAAATTAACTTCTTTATATTTTTGATTAAGAACTTTAATTAAAGCATAGGAATCAAGAACGCTTGAAGGATCAGGTGTCAAAATAATTGACACTTCGTTAGCTGCAGAATTTAAATAAAGAACATCATCATCAATCCCAGGAGCTGTATCAATTAACATATAATCATACACACCTTCTAGCTTAGAAACTTGATCCATCAAAAATCTTTTTTGAAACATACTCATTCTGTTCAAAGAATAGACTCCACTGCCACCTGGAATTAAATCAATATTCTCTCCCACATTACAAATAACATCCTTTAATTCTTTTTGTCCTAATAAAACACTTTCAATCGAGTCACGAGTATTTACACCAAACATAATATCTAAATTAGCCATTCCAAAATCACCATCTAACATCAGAACTCTATTACCCAGCTTTGTTAAATGCAGCGCCAAATTGGCTGCTATGGTCGATTTACCAACGCCACCTTTCCCTGAAGTAAGGCTAATTGTTTTCGTAACTCTTGTTTTATTGTACATTGAACTCACAGATGCTCTCCTTATTTTTTGCGACTGGATAGTTTAAAAATTAAATCTACGTACTTTTCTCTTGTGGCAAACTCATAGTCTTCTGGAATTTTTGGGCCAGTGCTAAAAGAATGTATTGGCACTTCAAATCTTTTTTGAAAATTATAAATTAAGCCATATTGTGTTGACTCATCAACATGTGTAAAAATAACGTCATTAAAGCCAACACCTAGATAGGTTTGTGCTCTATCAAATGCATCCTCAACACGAGAAAGTAATGACTGAACATAATGAATATCAATATTGCCCTTTATTTGTGGTAATTTTGATTTTAAATCAATAATTGAATCGTGATCATTAATATTACAACTAGGTGTATCCACTAAAACATAATCTATATGCTCCACAGCCTTATACACTTCCGACCAATCACTACCATGTTCAATTTGTGCAAAGGGTACATTTAAAATCTGAGCATAAATCTTTAACTGCTCTGCTGCTCCAACCTTGCTGTTATCAGTAGTAATTATTGCAATGCTCTTTTTTGCCTGCAAGCTTAGCATGGCAGCAACCTTAATTAATGAAGAGGTCTTGCCTTGTCCACTTCCACCAACAAAAACTTGATATTTCTTTGTAAAGTGATTCTTAGAAGTATATGTATTTTGCATTAAGTACTGAGCCACCCAAGCATCAAGCAAAGCAGCGTGCTGCATTTGCTTTTTTGATAATTTATCATTAGCCTCTTTTAAAATAGTAATTATATGCTCTTCAGCAAAGCCATAACGAGATAACTTATTATGCATAGCACTTAATTCATAAGGCAGACCTTCACTAGCACCTGGGTGCATCGATACAAAGTTTTGAGGTACGTTTTGAAAATTTTCAACTAAAGATTTTAATTGCTGGATTTGCTTTTTAAGATCCAAAACCTCTTTACTTTGCTTATTACTAATATTTTGTTTTTTAGTTGGCTTAACAGGCGCACTTAATTGCTGCGCCTCTGGCACTCTTAACATTCCACCAGACTCAACCTCTCGAGCACGAACTGGCTCTTGTTTAACCTGGCGTACTGGTGCTGGCCTAACATTAGTAGTTTCATCGTCTAAAATATCAATATATTGTGTTGCTCTCATTGGACGACCGGTAGATACATGAGGAGCCCTTCTTCTTGATTGAGCTTGCACCTGTTTTGAGCGGTTATAAGTTGGCTTTGAAAGGTTTTTTTGGACGGCTGGTCGATTGTACAAAGCCTCTATACTTTGTTGCCCACGACTAGTTTGTGATCTTTGTTTATTTTTATTGGCTGTTAATCCCTCTAATAAATCATCAATATAACTTTTTTGCTTACTTGCAGACGCACTCTTAAATTGTCCTAACATCTCTTTACTTAAAGACTTTTCAGCAAATTCCTTTTTTTGTAATTTCTTTTCCGAAACGGCAGCTGTCACTTGTACACTTTTTTCACCAGCTAAGCCATGTGAACTTCCCATGTCTTTTGCCGATAAAATAACAGCGTCTGGACCAAACTCAGCTTTCACCATAGCTAAGGCCTCTTTAATTGACTTTGCTTCGAACTTTTTAACCTGCATCGTTCATCTCCAACGTTTCTTGGTTATTTATATTTACATCTGATGATATTTCACTATGTGATAAAACAATTATTTGCGGAATAAAGCGACATAACAACTTATACACATGTCTTCTTAGTGTCGGACTTGTCATTAATATTGGTTGAGCAGATAAATCTGGGTTTCTTTCAATAGAATCCGATACTTTTATAATAAGTTGTTGTGCAATTTGTGGATCCATAACTAGCTGAACACCTTTTTCAGTTTGCAATAATGAGTTTGAAATTAACTCCTCAAAATTTGCACCTAAGCTCATAATTGGTATTTCATTATTATCATCTAAATATTTAATAGTAATATTTCTAGATAAAGACTTTCTAACCTCTTCTGTTAGAACATCTGAATCCTTAGTCTTCACGCCCTCATCAGCCAATGTTTCAAATATAGTTAATAAATCCCTAATAGAAACCTGCTCTTTTAATAAATTTTGTAAGACTTTTACAACAGAGCCTAGTGGTAGTGTTTCTGGAATTAAATCCTCAATCACTTTAGGGTATTGCTTTTTAAAGTTACTAATTAAACTATCAGCTTCTTGCCGACCAAATAACTCATGAGTATGACTCTTAATGATTTCAGTAAGATGTGTAGCCATTACTGTTGGTAAATCAACAACAGTATATCCAGCAATCTCAGCTTGTTCTTTTTGAGCTTTTGAAATCCACATTGCATCTAAACCAAATGCAGGCTCTTTAGTTGGCATACCTTCAATAACATCTTTTACATCCCCTGGATCCATAGCCATATATGAATCAGGCCTCAAGTTGCCACCAGCTACTCTATTACCTTTAATTAAAACCCTATACTCCCCAGGGTTTAATTCTAAGTTATCTCTCAAGTGAACACTTGGTATTATTACACCAAGATCTAATGCAAATTGCTTTCTGATACTAACAATTCTTTCTAGTAAATCACCTGCATTTTCAGATTCAACAACACTTATTAGCCCATATCCAACCTCTACTTCAATCATGTCAATTGGAAGTAAGTTTTCTATTGTTTCTTTTTCAGTCAATACATCAGCACCAATCTCTTTTTGCCTTTCTTCTTCCTTATCATATGTTTGTAATTGGTTGATTACAAAAGCAACTACACCTAAAGCAATAGCAATTAAAAAGAAAGGAGTGGTCGGTAAGCCTGGCACTAAACCTAATAAACCTAATATAACGGCAACAACGGCAATGGCTTTAGGTTTTAAAAATAATTGCTTAGCAACCACATTACCCATATTTTCATTTGAAGTTTCTCGTGTTACAACAATACCAGCTGCAGTTGAAATAATAAGTGCTGGAATTTGACTTACTAAACCATCACCAACAGTTAACATTGTATAGTTCTTAGCAGCTGTAGCTAAATCTAAATCTTTTTGAATAATACCAATGAGTAGACCACCAATAATATTAATAAATGTGATAATAATACCTGCAATGGCATCCCCTCTCACAAATTTACTGGCACCATCCATAGAACCGTAAAAATCCGCCTCTCTTTCAATGTCCCTTCTTTTTCTTCTAGCTTCTTCTTCGTTAATTAAGCCAGCATTTAAATCTGCATCAATCGACATCTGCTTACCTGGCATTGCATCTAAAGTGAACCTTGCTGCAACCTCAGCAACTCGACCAGAACCTTTTGTAATTACAATAAAGTTAATAACTACTAAAATAATGAAAACTATTAATCCAATAACATAGTTATTACCAACAACAAATTGACCGAAAGCTGAAATCACTTGCCCGGCGGCTTCCCCACCTTCATGACCATCAGTTAAAATCTTTCTTGTCGATGCAACGTTCAGTGATAATCTAAATAAAGTTGTTAATAACAATAGACTTGGGAACGAGCTAAAATCTAATGATCTATCTGTATAAATAGAAACAAGTAAAATTAATAAACTTACACTCAGCGATAATGACAGTGACATATCAAGCATAAATGAAGGTAGCGGTATTAACATCACAGCTAGAATACCCATTAAAGCAACAGCCATTAGCAAATCTAAATTTTTAGTAAGTACTTCTAACTTACTTAACTTTTTAATTAGATCTTCCATACTAACTTAAGCCCTTTCTTTTTAGTTTAAATACATAGCTCAATATTTCTGCTACAGCTGAATACAGCTCCTTAGGTATTATCTGTCCAATATCCAGTGTTTTAAACATGGATCTTGCCAAAGGTTTATTTTCTACAATTGGTATATTATTTTCTTTTGCCACTTCTTTAATTTTTTGCGCCACGAAGTCAGCACCTTTTGCTATTACTGTTGGTGCTATCATGTCTGCAGAGTATTTAATTGCTATAGCAATATGAGTTGGGTTAGTTATAATCACATCAGCCGTTGGCACATCGTTCATCATACGGCTTTGTGCCATTTCCCTTTGTGCACGTCTAATGCGAGCTCTAATTAAAGGGTCACCTTCACGAGTTTTATGCTCTTCTTTCACTTCGTGCTTTGTCATTTTCATTTGCTCTTCCATAGTGTAACGCTGGTATAGGTAATCAACACCAGCAACTATGAACATAAACATTCCAACACCACCAACTAATTTAAATGCAACTGAGCCTAGATATCCCATCATTTGAGCAACATCAAAGGTCATTAACTTCGGTATTGTTTTAAGCTCACTATGCAAAACTAAATAAACAACAAAACCAACCACTGATACTTTTAAAATAACTTTTAACCCTTCAACTAAAGACTTTAAGCTAAATACTCTTTTAAATCCGGCAATTGGGTCTATCTTGTCTAATTTAAACTTCAGAGCATCCTCATTATGTAAAACACCTACCTGTATTAATGAGGAAGCAGCCGACACTATCCATAAAAATATTCCTATTGGCGCAACTAATAAGGCAACTTTTTTAAACGCAAAGATAGCAGAAGCTTCAACTCCACCATCTCTAACAGTTAAAGCAATATGATCACCGATTATAATGTGAAACATATCGTATAGCTCTTGAAAAAAGAACTTTCCAGTTAACCAAATAGAAACTAATGAAAAAACTAAAATCATAGCTGTTGAAAGCTCTTTAGTTTGTGCCACTTGACCACGTTTGCGAAAATCTTGTCGCTTCTGTGGCGTGGCTTCTTCTGTTTTTTCACCGTCATCTTGTGCTGCCAAGACGTTTTCCCCTTAATATGTTCGAACAAACTGAAATAGTCTGCTCACTGTCATTTCTAAAAATGTATCCATCTGCCACATTAAAATTGGCATAGATACAAATAAAACAATAAATCCAAATAAAATATTTATTGGTAAACTTGTAATTAAAACATTAAATTGTGGAACCGCTTTACCTATAATGGCCAATGCTAAGTTCATAAATAAAATACTCACCATTGCTGGCGCACAAATTTTTAACCCCATTTCAGTGATTTCTTTTAACAGCAACGTCGCCATTTCAAAGCCACTTAGGCTTATACTGTTTTGAAATACTGGAACTAAACGAAAACTGTCCACAATGCCCATTAGTAGCAAGTGGTGCCCATCTATTGATATAAAAAATAGAGTGGCAATAATCATTAGAAATTGCTCAATTGCACTGGATCTTCCACCGAAGTTAGGGTTAAGTAATTGAACACCAGACAGCCCCATACTTATACTAATTATATCTCCAGCAATATTAAAAATATAAAAGAATAACCTGGCTAAGTAGCCCATGGTTAAACCGATAAATATTTCTTTAATTACATACCAAATTATTAATGAGTCACCCAAGCTTTGGATATACCCTGTTTTATCAATCAATGGAAAAACCATTATTGCCACAGCAACGGACATTAGTATCTTCACTTGTACAGGAACTGAAGAAACATGAAATACTGGCCAAACAACAAAGAATGCACTTAATCTAAATAACAAGAGAATAAAAGCTATAAACTGTGGCTCAGACCAACTTAACATTTGTGGCAACTCTACTCCCTCACATAGGTGCTAATATTTTCAAATAAATTTGTTGTATATTCACTCATTACATCAATCATCCAAGGTGCAGCAACTACGATAACAATACCCACTACGGCCATTTTAGGAATGAACGTTAGTGTGGACTCATTAATTTGAGTTATAGCTTGAAGTATACTAATCACTAAACCAATAACTAAGGCGCCAATTAACATTGGACTTGCCACCAATGCTGTGGTTTTCAAAGCCTCTTGTCCTAATAATAATATTAAATTCTCATCCATCTATATCACCCAAAACTCTTAACTATTGAACCAATTAACAAACTCCACCCATCAACAAAAACAAAAAGCATAATTTTAAAAGGCAATGATATAATTACTGGAGGTAACATCATCATCCCCATAGCCATTAATACACTGGCTGTGATCATATCAATTACAAGAAATGGTAAATAAATAATGAAACCAATCTGAAATGCTGTTTTAAGCTCTGAAATTATAAAGGAAGGTATTAATACAGTTGTTGGAACATCTGCTCGTGTTTTTGGCTGATCCATTTTTGATAACTTTACAAACATTGCCAAGTCAGAGTCTCTTGTTTGATTAAACATGAAAGCACGAAATGGCGACAAAGCTTTATCAAATGCAACCTCTTGCGTGATTGAATTTTTCAAATAAGGTTGAATAGCTTCTGTGTTTACTTTTGTAAATACTGGAGCCATAACAAAAAAAGTAATAAATAAAGATAACCCAAGAATTAACTGGTTCGGTGGCATTTGTTGAGTACCAAGCGCCTGCCTAACAAAGGATAATACAATGACTATTCTCGTGAATGAAGTCATCATTATAAGAATTGCTGGCGCTAGAGTAAGTACAGTTAAAATTCCAAGTATTTTTAATAAGCCTACAACTTGCTTAGGGTCATCTGTGCCAGACATTCCTAATTTAATTTCTGGTAATGTTACAGATTGCGCCAATAAATCTGGTACAAATAATAAAACAGCGAATCCAAATAAATACTTAAACAAATTTTTAATCAAAGCTTCAAACCTTTTAATCTTTTAGAAATTGTATCTTTTACTGACGCGCCATAAGCAAAGTTTTCTTCCTCTACTAACTCTTCATCAAAATTTGCATTTAACTCATTTTTAAAACTTGCAGGTACAGAATCTGGAATCTCATCATCCATCAGGCTTAACGTTTTGATGTGATTAATACTATGGTCAGTTACACCTATTAAAATAGCTTCACCAGCCACTCTAATTATAGCCAATGACTTTTTAGGTCCTAAGTGGTGCTGATTTAAAACTCTAATTTTATTTTGTACTAATTGTGATTTATGATTTTTAGACCACCACTTAATAAAGAACAATAGTCCAATCCCAAAACAACAAACAATCCCTAAGCTCATAGCAAGCCTTGATATAGTATTACTTTCTGCAGATTTAATTTCTTTTTCCGCTTTAGCCAGAACAGGGATTTGATCTTCAGACTTCTTAACTAAATCTTTTTCACTAGAAGTTTCAATTGCCGCTTTTGCAATTACTTCTTTCTCCTCACTTAAATCCAAAGAAATTGGCTTTAGAATTTCATTCTTTAACTTATTTTGCTGAACAATATAAGAGTGTCTTTTTAAAGTTACTCTTACTAAGTTTCCGTCTTTTTCAATTTTAGTGTAACCTTTAAAATTTTTAGCGTTAATTTTTTTACCAAACTCAAGTGCAATAGTTACAGATTTTTTATTTTTAAATACTTGTATTAACTTAACTTCAGTATCATCAATTTCTAACTTTGCTTTCTTTTTTTCAGTTACAACATTTGGTATTTTTACTAATAATGCTTCTTTTTTATGATTAATTTCAACTTTGCTCAAGTCTATTGAACCTGTGAAATTTAACTCTGTTACAAACTCATCATAATTTTTGTCAATATATGCTCTGATGTTCCCTAGTGATGTCGCAGCAGTTGCATTACTAACAAAAATTAGTGAAATTAATAAACTTAATACTAGTTGAAATTTAATCATTTTAATTGCTCCACTCTTTCGCTTTGAGAAATTATTTCTGTTAAACGTATTCCAAACTTTTCATTCACAACTACTGCTTCACCCTTAGCTACTAATCGGTCATTCACTAAAACTTCCATGGACTCACCAGCAAGCTTATTTAGCTCAATCACACTACCTTGCCCCAAGTTCAGTAAATCACTTACAAGCATTCTTGCGCGACCTAATTCAACACTCACTTTTAATGGAATATCTAAAATTAAATCTAAATTATTAGATCTTTGGTTGCTTTCAGCAGCCTTTACTGTTTCTTGTTCTACTTCCTGAACTTCACTTGGCACAGCCTCTAACTTTGCTTCCATATCTATTTCAGGGTCTAATTTTTTTGCATCACTAGACATTTTTTCCCCCTTTATTTATTGTTTGTGTAATTTGTACTGCCACGGCCCCATGATGGACACCATGATAAGCTTTAAATTTTTTATTTTCTTCAACCAATACATCTAGTTCACCATTAGACTCTTGATCTAAAAGTAAAACGTCTCCCTCTTTTAACTTCATTAAATCAGCCATCATAATATCTGCTTGACCTAATGGAACTCGCACTTGAACCTCTGTATCTAACAACTGCTCTTTAATCATATTTGACCAAGAAGTTTCATCTGTTTGCTCTGTTTCAATTTGAAAACCCGAAGATAATTTTTGCTTGATAGGCTCAAGCGTTGAGTATGGAATTACAACAGAAACAAGTCCTGTAGCACTTTCTAATTCAACATCAAATGTTGAGGCAATTACGATTTCAGTTGGAGGAACAATACCTACAAACTGTGGGTTCACCTCAGTTCTAACAAATGAACACTTAATTGGCTCCACAGATTCCCAAGCGCTCTCTAAATCATTGATTGCTAACTCAACAACCTTTTTCACAATTGACATTTCAATGGGCGTAAAATCTTTACCATCAACATTACATGGACGGTCTGTACCACCTAAAAAACTATCAACTAATGAATATGCTAACTTACTTTCAATAACAAATAATGCTGATCCACCAAGAGCATTGAATCTTAAAACGCTCATACTTGTAGGAATCGGAAGTGCATTAATAAAATCACCAAACTTAACAAAATCAGTGCTCGCATGATTTACTTGTGCAATTTTTCGCAATGCCGAAGATACAGAAACCCTAAACGATCTCATAAATTTTTCATATATAATGTCTAGTTGTGGAAAACGACCACGAATTATTCTATCTTGGCTTGTTAAATCATATGTAAAAACTGAATCTTCCTCTACATCAGATTCATTTTTAATATTTTCAGACGAAATTTTAGCAAGTGCCTCATTACTAACTTCTTCAGCGTTATTACTAACTGCAGAGAGTAAGGCATCAACTTCGTTTTGTGATAATACTTTATTCATATTAATATCCTTAGTTATATAAGAACTCGGTAAAAAATATTTTTTCTATTTTACCTTTTGTTAAAAATAAGTTTATTTGATCTTTAATTTCGTTTCTTAAATTTTCCTTTCCTTCCTTTGATGAAATATCGCCGTAAACTTTACTAGATGTTATTGTAATGATCATATCTCTGATCTTAGGCTTCTGCTTTGTTACCTCATCAAGAATACCTTCGCCCGAAACTTCAAGCTCCATATTTACTTTTACAAGTTTTCTACCGCGATCACCGACAAGGTTTACTAAGAATGTATCTAATGAAATAACTTTACTTTTCGCATTCTCTTCAGAAACAATATTCTTTAAATTTACATTTTCAGGATCACCAATTGGATTTTCTGTAGCAATTTTATTTTGTTGTCCCATATAAACAATGGCACCAACACCAACAACGGCTAGTAGATTAATAATTACTAGAGCAATTAGTAAAATTGGTTTTTTAGCTTTTTCAGTTTGGCTATTTGCCGCAACCTCTTGGCCTTCTTTTTCTTTTTTAGCAGCGCTATCTTTTGCCACAACATCCCTCCATGGAATTAATGTTTATTTTCTTCGGTTGGCACCTATGAAAATAATTTCTTTTGTATCGCCTAACATAATGCCTTGCTTATTTCGGCTAACGTCAAAATTTTTACCTACAGATATCTTAAGCAACAGTAATGCCAAGTTTTGAATTCAAACTAAAGGCTAGTGATTTCACATTTAAGTCGTGTAAAAAACTTAAATTATTTAGTCTTTTGGCAGGACTAGTCTGGGTTTCAAGCACCAAACTTTGACAGGACCAGGTGTCTAAACTTCAACTTTTTGCCTAGACCACAATTTTATTACCATGTAATTTTGACGATATTACTTAGACCTTTAGTTAGCTTTGCACCAAACTTTAGTCTTTATAGTTATATTAGCTACATTAAAAATTACTTAAACAGTCTTTATGAATTAAACCGTTTGTAGCCAATATATTTTTCTTTTCAGGAGTATAAGGCTCACCATCATAAGTGGACAACTGCCCGCCTGCTTCTTCAACAAACAGTAAACCAGCAGCAGTGTCCCAAGGCTGCAACCCCTCTTCCCAAAATAAATCAAACACACCTTCAGCAACCATACATAAATCAAAGGCAGCAGCCCCAGCTCTTCTAACTCCCCTACATGTATCTACCATTTTAGTAAAAAAGTTTAATTGCCTTTTAAGTGCCTCTTTATTTTCAGAGAAAAACCCAGTAGAGGCCAAACTATCTTCTAAGCTTTTGGTTTCACTCACAGATAATTTTTCACCATTACAAAACACACCTTGCCCTCGAATGCTTGAATAAACCCTATCTAACATGGGCACATCAATTAGGCCTAATTGAACAACGCCATTTACTTGAAGGGCAATACTAGTGCAAAAAATAGGAAATCCATGCACATAATTAGTGGTTCCATCCAAAGGATCTATTAACCACCTTGTCTGCCCCTCTTTAAATAGCTCTTCTTTTGAAGACTCAAAAGAGCCCTCTTCACCAGTTATTTGCACACCAAAAGGCTTTAAGACCTCGACAATAGCCTGCTCACTCAGCCTATCAGCCTCTGTTACTAATCCGGCCATGTGTTTTTTCTCAATATTTTTTAATTTCCCAAAATAATCTAAAAGGATCTTCCGCGATTTTATCGCCGCAGATTGAGCTAATTTCATGCCATTTTGTAAATCCATAATATCCTCTCTACCCCCTTCTATAGCTTATTTGAGGGGATTTCTCCATGACTTATATTATCCATTGTTTTTACTGGACGTATGTCTTTAACTCCAAAGGCTTCAACAATATGCGTTGACTGTTTTTTGCCCAATAAATAGACTAAAATAAGCTCTAGCAGTGGATTCTATAGCTTTAGCTACCATATTTTTAATTAATTATTTAAGACAGAATTGATAGACAGATCCGGGTAAATTAAATAAAAATATAAATAGGCATTTCAGGAGGAACTAATGGCTACACAATCATCTAAAATTCATGTTTATATCTTTATGGTACTTATCTTCTTCTTGTGCCTGCTATGTTTCTCAGTGGGAACTTTTGTGGGCAAAAATGTTACTGAATCTGAAATGAGAAAATCTCAAGGTGAAGTGGCCGGCAACTTAAACGAGCGTACAATCAGCTCAATTGAAGATGGATTATTTGATGAAACTCCAGAGGGTGATATTGAAGAGTCTGATGAAGTGGCTCTCACAAACGAAGAGATCAATAGCCTTGCAGAAGAATTTTCTGACAGCAAAGACGAAGATACTAAAAAAGAGGGAAATACTGCCCCTGTAAAGGTTATGGCTAATGACCCTAATATTAAGCCGGTTGCTAATGACACAACCTCTAAAGCTGACAAGGCTAATGGCAAACTTGAAAAAAACCCAATTGCTGATGTAACTGATAGAATTGCAAAAAGTGAGTCTGCAACTGAGGCATATAAACAACCAAGACTTCCTTCTGCGGTAATGCCATTGATCGCATCATCTTCATTAGGAAAATACACTATTCAAATCGCTTCTTACACTAACGAAAAAGAAGCTCAAAAACATGCCAGTGAATTAAAGCAAAAAGGCTATTCTGCATTTTATATTCCTGCAAAGATTCGTAATAAAGATTGGTACCGAGTGAGTGTTGGTTTATTTGATAACAGCACAAAGGCTAACTCTTTTAGAAAAAGCTTTGTTCTAAAAACTAAGCTTGAAGCAGCAATTGTACAAAAAATTACTAAATAAATTTTGCAACCTAAACATATAATTTTCTTTGATGGATCATGTGGCTTATGTCACCGATCTGTCCAATTTATTTTAAGCCGTGATAAAAAGGAATTATTTCATTTTAGCCCGCTCGACTCACAATACAGCAGTAAAGCCCTCGTTAATGTGGATAGCTCAGCTGATACCTTTTATCTTAAAAGTGACGAAATCATTTACCAAAAGGCAGAGGCCTGGATTAAAACCTTATTCTTACTAGGTGGAACCTGGAAACTCATTGCCATCGCCCTTAAGCAAATACCCACAGCTACATTAGATATCGTATATGACTTTATTGCTAAGTACCGTAAACAAATTTTTGGAACTAAAACTAACTGTGATTTACTTTCAAAGGATCAAAAAAATAGGTTTCTATTTTAAAAGGATAAATTGGTAGACAGTCTTAAGCTTTGGTTTTGAATCTCCTCAGCCATTCTACGCGAAATTCTATACTCAACAACACCACTAAACCAGCCAAACTTACCCTTGATCCCCAAAGCCCCAGATAGAAGCCAATTAATCTCACTTTTATCAGAATAACTACCAGCACCGCTTACTGTAACTTCAACTTTTTCTTGGTAACCACCAGAGCCAACTCCAAAAAAAATATCTATCATGTCTGTATTAATAAAATTATATCGCGCCCAAGGTGATAGCTCTATATATCTATGAGATGTGCTAGCAAGACCAGCTTGAGATTCACTTTCAGAAAAGTAGTTCAGCTCAAGGCCTAAATTAAGGTCATGCCAATCATAAGACATTTGCCCACCCATAACATTACGCATTTCTATATCTTGTTCTAAGTTGTTTTTTGTCGATAAACTATAACCCAAGCCAAAATCAAAATAAGCAAAACTACGAGTGCTTAACAAAATTAAAACTAAAAAAATGACTTTCTTCATTTTACACAACCTTCAACAGTAATATCATCTGATATATTATCCGCAAGAATACTGCATGTGTTACTTGTTACAATTTTTACATCCAATACGGACTTAAAAAAATCATCAAAACTAATTTTTTCACTAGTGTATTTTGCAAAAAGAACTTTTTTCATATTACTCAATGACTTAGTAACTAACTTTAAGAAGTACTCTTCCTTCGTAAGATTAGAGGGCATATCAGCATAATCAATATTTTTAGATAACATATTTAGCAAAGAAGATACTTGCCCTGCCATTCGGTAACTAAGTGTTAATAACTCTGAGGTACTTCTTGATAACATCTTATAGCTTGGTGGTAAACTACTGGAATGCACATTAGACTTTCCTTTAACACCATCAATAATAGCTTGCAGCTGATCAACGGATGGTAAAGGTTCATTAAGGCTACTGCCAACCACACGATTAAATCGCCCACTCTCACTTTCGTAACCCAAGGTGGCGGATAAAAAATTTGGTACTTTTGTAAAAACATAGCCTGCATAATCTGCAAACCCCTCATCTAATGCTTTTAAAACAGTATGGTTATGTTCCATATTATCAAGTGTTGTAGCAAAAATCTCTAAACCAATCTGACTTTCTACTTTTGTGTTTTTATATAAGCTTTTTAGGTTTCCACATGTTAGTTTTCGCAAACATTTTACTGAAGTTCTATGATTGATTTTTAATAACTCAGAATTAGCCATATATAAGCTATCTGAAATATTACTATCTTCCACAACCTGATTATAAAACAAGCCGTGACTCTCTTCATGAGCAATAACTCCAGGATTCAAACTGGCTGGAACATCATTAGGGTCAAAGGGTAAGTAGAATGTTGATGTCCTCGAAGGAAAATGAAAGGCATTATTGGTATTTTTCCCATCGACTCCGTCAATCACTACTTTCTTCGGCCATGTTGAGTAAGTTAAAATCCCTAATTTTTTATTTAAGTCATAATAGTCTTCATAGATTTTATATGATGAAATTGACTTTAAAGATGAAACATCTTTAGCAACGTATAGGTCATCTGATGTTTTTATTAAATTAAGTTGAACTGGAGTCTCGTAATCTAAATCAACATCAGCCTCAACTTTATAGAAAAATTTTGCAATATTACTATTTAAACTTCTAGGCTTATCTAAACTATATATCTTTTTATTTACTAGTTCATATTTTTTTGCTTGAAAATTATATTGAACAACTAAACCTTCAAAGTGATCTTCATCCGTTCCACTTTTATGCTCACAAGAGATTATAGAAATACAAATCTGAATTACTAATAAAATCTTAAGTAGTTTGTGCACGTTTTCTGCCTTTATATTGGATGGGTTGGTCTTTGCTCTTTTATCGAATTTGACGCTATTCGTCAATGTCTTGTAACTTTTACATCCTAAAGGTTTTTACCTAAACTGATGTCTATTAATAAATATTTAATAACTGATTATTTTAAAAATTACAAAGGCTTAGACATGTCACAATTCATTTTAATCCTAGTTATTTTACTGAGCCTTGGATGCACATCAACCTCAAAAAAGGCATCTCCTCTCAATGCAAAACCATCAATCCTACAAAGTTTAACTACTGAACATATGGCGCAATTCACTGTGGTTAGACATAAAAATCAACAATTTAAGTATAGTTTTGAGCCTAATATACAACATCATGTAACTACTAAATCATTTAGAACAAGTGAGTGGCTTGTTGATCATTTAACGGTTACTAATTTAAATCTAAGCAACAAATATAATTTAGTCGTGAAAAACAAAGCTAATATTGAAATTGACCGAAGAGTTTTCAAAGCCTTTGATCCTAAAAAATTAAATCTAAAAATTTCAATCGCCTCATGCATGGACGATCGTTTTACAAAAGAACAAAAGAGCATGTGGCTACAGTTTATCCGCCAAAAATCAGACTTACACTTTTTCATAGGCGATAACGTATATGGAGATGTCAATGTTAAGCAAAAAGGAATGGCTACACCTGATGAGCTTTGGCAACGCTATATTGATACTCGCCTAAGTTTAGAAATCTATAAAACCAAAAACCTAACGCCAACTCTTGCTACCTGGGACGACCACGACTATGGAAATAATGGCGGTGGCATTAATTACCCACATAAAAAAGAAAGCCAAGAAATTTTTAACATTTTCTTTACACCCAAAACTCACTTATCAAAATTTTTCCATAAAGGCCCAGGGGTTTCTTTTATGTATAGCGTAGGTGGACAAAATTATTATTTTTTAGACAATAGAAGCTTTCGAACTAATAAAAAAGCAAAAGTGGATTTTCATTTAGGTGAATTACAAGAGGAATGGCTTTTTAATTTATTAAAAAAGAAAAATGAATTCTCATGGTTAATTAATGGTAACCAATTTTTTGGTGGCTACCAAAGGTTTGAGTCCTTTGAAAAAAATCACCCCAATAACTTTAAAAATTTTATTAAAAAGTTAAAAGATATAAAAACTAAAGTGGGTTTTATTTCTGGCGACAGACATCTTTTTGAAGTTATGGAAATCAAAAAACCAGATTTAAATTACAGCACCATCGAACTAACTACCAGTGCTATACATGCAAAAGTATACCCAAGCTCATGGAGAGAAAACCCTAACCCAAGACAACTGTTTGGTGCTGCTGGAAAACATAACTTTGCAACTTTAAACACTACAACCGTTCCCGGTGGCGTTGATATTAAATTAAATGGTTATGGCCCTAACAGTAAGCCCCTGTTTTTACTAAACAAAAAAATTAGATAAATGGGTGACACACAATAGCAACCAAGCAATCAAATAGCTTTAAAATCAATTTGATTTTAATAAGCTACCCAATAGAGTGCGTCTACTATTTTCATCATTAATTTCAATACTTTAGTTGGTCATAATTTATATATTTTAAGTGACAGTCACCTCTAATTATTTTACTTTTCTTGTATGAAAAATACATACTTAAAAAAATTTGAAAGCGAATTAAAAACCTTAGTTTCAACCAAAAGTGGACGTCGTTTATTTTTGCAAGCAACACCTCTATTACTAGCTTCTTGTGCAACCACAGAGCAAACTAGATACCGTGAGGGAGATAATACTGGGCAAGCTGCTAGCTTGGACCCCAATCAAGAAAAGCAAATGACTGCCAAAGTTCTTCCCAAAATGAAGCAAGACTACCCAGCCGTGCAAAGCTCAGGCATGCAAAGGTATATTAACAATATTGGGCAAAATATTGTTCGCGCCAATAACTTACAACAAAACCCTTACACTTATAACTTCACAGTCGTTGATACAGCAGCCATCAATGCCTTTGCATTACCTGCAGGAACAGTATTCATTACTGCTCCTTTACTTGCGATGGCCGACTCTGAAGCTGAGTTAGCTGGAGTGATTGGCCATGAAATTGGCCATATCCAAGCACGCCACACGGCTGAGAGAATGTTTGCACAGCAAAAATCACAAAAAAGCACTTTATTATACTCTCTTGGTGGAGCTGCATTAGGCGGTTTATTGGGGGCAGGGATTGGAAGACTTACTTGTCGCAAACAAGATCGTGAATGCCTTAAGCGTGCTGCCACTTATGGAGCAATGGCTGGTGCTGGTGGTGGATTATTAATTACTAAGTATAAGTTTATGGCTAACTCTCGTGAAGATGAAATGGAAGCTGATCGTATTGGATTCAGAACATCTCATAAAGCTGGTTATCACAAAGACCATATTGGCCGTTTTTATAACAAATTGCTTGTTATGGAAAATCAAAGAAAAGCTGGTGGCAGCCAAAATATTTTAGCCGGCTTTGCTGATGCCATGAGTACGCACCCTCCTAGCCAAGAACGTGTTAATCAGATGAACCAAATGGCAAGGGAAGCCTCGGGAACAGGGCGAATTTCAAGCTCTGCATTTACTCAATATAAAGCTTTTTCAAAAAAAGTGGCAGCTCGTGCTCAGGAAAAAGCTAAAGCACAAGCTCGTACACAACAACGTTAAGGACAAATATGTTTTACATTATCTGCGGCACTAACCGTCCAGGCTCAAGATCAATGGAGATCTCTGAGCTTGTTAAGCCATACTATGAGAAAAACTTTAAATCTGTTGAAGTTATTAATCTCGAAGACTTAAACCTCAACCAACTAAATAATAACAGTTATGGTGATGGAGAAAAACCAAAAGCAGTGACTGAAGCTATTGAAAAGTTAAACAGTGCTGAAGGTATACTTGTGGTTTGCCCTGAGTATAACGGATCAATGCCTGGAGCACTAAAATACTTTATTGATTTTTGGAGCTACCCTAAAACTTTTGAATATCGACCCGTTGGTTTTATTGGCCTCGGTGGTGCATTTGGTGGGCTTAGACCTGTTGAACACTTACAACAAGTTTTTGGTTACAGAAAT
Organism: uncultured Bdellovibrionales bacterium; assembly: GCA_938001965.1. Classification (GTDB taxonomy): domain Bacteria; phylum Bdellovibrionota; class Bdellovibrionia; order Bdellovibrionales; family UBA1609; genus JAHDIR01. The sequence goes on from CALLBC010000011.1 coordinate 23,275, forward strand.
GCGTTTATTCTCCCAAATAGAGTTTTCATACAAAATGTTTGGAATATTTTAAAAGAAGGTAAAATCACTGACCAAACTGTTAGTGATCTTCTTGTTGAACAGTCGGAGAAATTTTATAAGTTTGTATCGGGACTTAATGAACAAAAACTTTCTGCCAACACCTTTGGAAACTAGTATGAAAAAAAAACTTGCCAATGTCTTATTATCAGCAAGTATTGTGGTGCCACTAAATACCTCTGATCAATGGCAAGTTCTTAAATACAGCAACCTTCCTGGTCATAAAGTTGAATTTAAAAGTGAAGGCATGGATATCAATGTTAAATCCTCTGCTGGGCCATTAGTTTACCCACTCAAATCAAGCACCCCAATTACTAAAATTAAAGTTTCTGGAACTGTACAAAAAAAAATAAAATTCAGTGGACTGCAAGGCACATCTAAAAATGACGACTTTGCTTTGCGCATTGGATTAGTAATAAAAGGGTCACAAACTTTAAGTTTTGCAAAAAAACTTGTGGCCCCCTCATGGGTTAAGTCACTTTTTGCTCTTGCCCCAAAGGGCACTGGTGTTGACCATATTTATTTTTTAAATGCGGTACAAGATGAAAAAGTTCATTACAAAACCAGAAATCACCCCTTGAGTAAGCTAATAAAAGAAAATAATAAATGGCTACTTAAATTTGACACTAATGGGGTGGCAAATTTTAATTTTGAAGCTCGCCTAGATGATCCCAAAGAAACACTGGCTATTTGGGTGTCTATTGATGGGGATGACACTAAATCACAATTTAAAACTACTATAAATAATATAACTCTCAATTAAAGGAGACTTTATGAAATTTTTAATTACATTATGCTCAACAATACTTTTTACGCTCAATGTGTATGCTGCGAACCCTAAGGTTGAAATACAAACAAACATGGGGAGCATGACTATTGAGCTTTACCCAGACCAAGCTCCAATTACAGTTAAAAACTTTTTAGGTTATGTAAAGTCAGGATTTTACAACGACACTGTATTTCACAGAATAATAAATAATTTTATGATTCAAGGAGGCGGCTATAAATTTAATAAAGCAGGATCGCCAGAACTTAAAAAAACAAAGCCTGCCATTAAAAACGAAGGAAAAAAGAATAAACTTAAAAACGACCGCGGCACTATTGCCATGGCCAGAACTGGCAACCCACACAGTGCAACATCGCAATTTTTTATTAACCACAAAAACAATAAATTTTTAAACTCTAGTGACAGTAAATGGGGCTACGCAGTTTTTGGAAAGCTTGTAAAAGGTGAAAAAACCTTAGATAAAATTGCTACTACAACTACAAAAGCCGATGACTTTCCTGTTAAAAAAATTATAATTAAGTCTATTAAAAAATTATAAACCTATATTAAGGAGCCTCCTGTGAAATTACTTTTACTAAGCTTATGTTTTACACTATTTGCAATAAAGTCATATGCCTGTCCCACATTTGAACTTTCTAACTTAACCTGCAAAGACTCCATCAATGACGAAGAAGACTTCTCTATTGATAATATTAAAATGTCTAAAAGTAATAATTCGACTTATGTTTTAGAGACATTAGGCAGTGAATATTCCAGCACTATTAATTTTCCCAGTGCTGAGTCTGACGAAGATGAAATTACTTATGAATACTTTTGTGATGAAGGGGAAATAACTTTTAAAGAAAGCTATCGCTTTATAACAGCAAAACAAAAATTTACATTTATAAAAAACGGATTCTCGGTACAAGGTAATGAAGTTGCGCTAACTGAACGCTGTGACAACACAACATGCACCAAAACTTACTTTATAAATCCAGTTGATTATACTTGCACACATAACTAAATCCTGGGTTTATAAAATATAAAAAAAGGCTTATGAAAACTCATAAGCCTTTTTTATTTTTTGAAATATAAAATTAAATTATTACCAAGAAGCCTTTGTAACACCTGGTAGTTGACCAGAAGAAGCTAGCTCACGAAAAGCAATACGTGATAATTCAAATTTTCTATAAACACCACGTGGACGACCAGTTACACGACAGCGACTAACTACACGACAAGGAGAACCATCTCTTTTCATTTTTTGTAGTTGCATACGAGCTTCCCATCTTTCTTCTTCAGATAGTTTCATATTTACAGCAGCAGTTCTTAGCTCAGCACGTCTAGGACCTTGTTTTCTCGCCATTTCTTTACGACGTAGATTTTTGTTAATTGCACTTTTCTTGGCCATGTTTTATATCCTTCTATATACGGTATTTAATCTATATGGTTGTCCCGCAAAATACTCTAAATAGCAAGTGGGCTCAAGATAATTTTTGTATAGGACCGATTTTTTACTAACATTGACTGCAAGAGGCTAAATGTCTAATTTTATTGAAAATTCTCTAAATACTGCCCAAGCTCAAGCCGCTCTTACCACCAAAGGTCCTGTACTTATTTTGGCCGGAGCAGGTTCTGGCAAGACAAGAGTGCTCACATATCGCATGGCCCATATCATCACTCAAGGGGATGCTGCCCCCCATGAGATCCTCGCTGTGACCTTCACCAACAAGGCCGCAAGAGAGATGAAAGATCGAATATTGAGCCTTTTACACCAGTTTGAAATCCCAGTTTATGAAGATTTATGGGTCAGCACATTTCACTCAATATGTGTGAAAATTTTAAAATCACATATTGAATATTTAGGCTACGATTCAAGTTTCACCATTTATGATGATGGCGATCAGCTCTCAACTATCAAAAAGATTCTTCGCCACTTAAATATTAACGATAAAATTTACCCTGCCAAAACTTTTAAATCTAAAATTAATCAGGCTAAAATTTTAGGGCTAACTCCAAAAGAAGTGGCTGAAAACTTTAGCTCACTCATGGATGAACAAAGTCTACTAGTCTATAAAACCTATGAAATGGAAATGCGTAAAAGCAACTCTTTAGATTTTAATGATTTATTACTTAAAACATACCATTTATTTAAAGATCACCCTCAAGTTTTAGAGCACTATCAAAATAAATTTAAGTATATTATGGTTGATGAGTATCAAGATACCAACAAAGTGCAGTACCTCCTTGTAAAAATGCTAAGCTCCGCCCATGAAAATCTTTGCGTTGTGGGTGATGAAGACCAATCTATTTATAGCTGGCGTGGCGCAGACATCTCAAATATTTTAAATTTTGAAAAAGATTTTAACGATGCAAAAACCTTTAAACTTGAGCAAAACTACAGATCCACAAAAAATATTGTTTCTGCAGCTTCTGCAATCATTCAAAATAACACACAAAGAAAAGATAAGGTTTTATTCTCTGAAAACGGTGACGGCTCTCTCATCACTGTAAAAGAAGAAATGAATGAGTACGAAGAGGCAAAGTATGCCATTAAAGAGATCACAGATCTTCACAATAACCGTGGATATAACTATAGTGATATCGCTATATTTTACCGCACCAATGCCCAATCTCGTGTCTTAGAGGAACAATTACGAACAAATCATATACCCTATAAGCTCATTGGCGGCATGCGCTTCTATGACCGACTAGAGATTAAAGACATTATCAGTTATCTAAAAGTTATTCTAAACCCCAAAGATGACAATGCCATAAAAAGAATTATTAATGTCCCTGCTCGTGGCATCGGCAAAACAACTGTTACAAAATTAGAAGACATTGCCCAACAGCAAAATATCACTATGCTTGAGGCTTGTGTATGGGCTGCTGAAAACAAAGGAGTTCATTCAGGTACAGCTAAAAAATTATTAGCCTTTAATAATTTGATACAAAGCATTTCCATGGAGAGCACTCAACTCAGTTTAGCAGAGCTTTACAGAAGCATTTTAGATAAAACTCAATATGTAACTAAATTAAAAATAGAAAATACTAATGAGTCACAAGCCCGCATTGATAACTTAGAAGAGCTTAACAATGCTCTTGTTCAGTTTGAAAATGAACGTGGCGAAGATGCCACTTTACAAAATTACTTAGAAGAAATGTCACTGATATCAGACTTAGATAAAGTGGATAGTAATGCCAATGCAGTTACACTTATGACCCTACATATTTCTAAAGGGCTTGAATTTCCAAATGTTTTTATTGTTGGCTTAGAAGAAGGGTTATTTCCTAGTTTTCAAAGTATGGAGGCCTCTGAACCTGAAAAAATGGAAGAGGAGCGAAGGCTTGCTTATGTGGGCATGACTCGCGCCAAAGAGAACTTATACTTAACTTATGCCAAACAAAGAAAAATCTGGGGACAAGAAAAACATTTTATGCCAAGCCCATTTATTAGAGAAATCCCTGAAAAGTATACTCAATTTAAAGGCAGCTATAGACGACCTAGCTTCGTAGATCGCTATAACTCAAAACCACGAAAGAGCCCAAGTATCGATTTTGATGCTGTTCCTAGCTATGATGAAGAGCGTGTTTATGACCCCGATAACGAAAATGGTTTTGCTAAGGGAATGCAAGTTAAACATCCTACATTTGGTATTGGCGCAATTTACAAAGTAGAAGGAAGTGGCGAAACACAAAAAGTCAGTGTTATGTTTAATGACCGCAATACTAGAAAATTTGTTGTTAAATACGCTAGGCTGGAAATCCTATGATTAATAAATCAAAAATTAAATTTTTTGATTATAAACCAATAATTAATACTAGCCCTGAAAACTGGTATAACTGGAAGTGGCAGCTCAAAAATTCCCTAAAAACCATAGAAGACTTTTCATTACACTTTAAGCTGAGTAATCAAGAGTCTAATGGGTTTAAAATTTCTAAAAATAAGTTTAAAATTCAAGTTTCTCCTTATTACGCAAGTCTAGTAAACAAAGACAACCCTTCTGACCCAGTGAGAACCACTTTTATGCCTAACGAGCTTGAAGGTTATAATGGGTTACAGCAACAGTTGGACCCTTTAGGTGAACAAAATAATAACCCTACTCCCAGAGTTATCCATCGCTACCCCGATCGGGCATTGTTTTTAGTCACTGATATTTGCAGCTTGTATTGTCGCTATTGCACAAGAAAACATTTTACTGCTAAAGATCAAGCTAGTGTTTCCTCTTCAGACTATGAGCAAGCTCTTAATTATTTTAAAAATCATTCTGAAATACGTGAAGTTCTATTATCCGGTGGAGATCCTTTAACTTTATCAAACGATAAACTTGAAAAAATAATACATGATTTATATCAAATACCTCATATTGAAATCATTCGGGTGGGCAGCAGAATCCCTGCAACTTTACCCATGAGAATTGATAATGAGTTAATAAGTATCTTTAAAAAATATAAGCCCGTTTATTTTATGACTCACTTTAATCACCCAAATGAAATTACTACTTATTCGGCGGAAAAACTGGAATTGCTCGTGGATAATGGCATTCCCGTTTTTAACCAAATGGTTTTATTAAATGGTGTTAACAATCACCCGGCTCTTATCCAAGCTCTATCAAGGCGTTTATTATATTTACGAGTTAAACCCTATTATATGTTTCAGTGCGACCCCTCCAGAGGAAGTGATCACTTTAGAACTCCCGTAGAAGAGTCAAAAAGCATTCAAAAGCAATTATGGGGGGTTATTTCTGGCTTAGCTATGCCTAACCTTTCACTTGATATTCCATCAGGGGGTGGAAAGGTTGGCATTACTCCAAACTTCTTACAAAAAGTTGAAGGCAACTCTTATTACTATAAGGGTTGGGATGGCGTCGAAGAGGTGTATAAGAGCCCAGCTGCTGACAAATCAATTAGTCCATTTGTAGCCGCTACCTACCAAACTGAGTGGAATAGTTTAATCAAGAATTAGATCCTTCAAATCGTAAAATAATTAATTCCTCGCATGCTCAAACAGCTTCCCTTTGGGAAAAACTGCGCGCTCTAGGAATTAATTTTTCTACAACTTAAATAGTTAGCCCTAATAAGTAAATCTGGTCTAATTATTTTTATTCAATTCAAATAAAAAAATTTATTTTACTTATTTATACTAGAAATAATGAGCATTTTTTGACAGCACAAGTGTAAAAACATAATTTGTATGTAGGTTATGAATAGAAAAATCATACATATTGACCAAGACTGTTTTTATGCCGCCGTTGAGATTAGGGATAACCCTCGTCTTAAAGGTAAACCTGTAGCCGTTGGAGGACGAGCAGAAGGTAGAGGAGTTTTAACAACTGCCAACTACGAGGCCCGTAAATATGGTGTTAAATCAGCCATGCCCACCTCACGTGCGGTTAAAATTTGTCCACAGCTAATACTTGTTCCTATTAATTTCTCTAAGTATCGAGCAGAAAGTCAAAAAATTAGAAGTATTTTTAAACAATTCACAGATAAAATTCAGCCTTTATCTTTGGACGAAGCTTATTTAGATGTTACCCACTGTAAACAGTTTGATGGCAGCGCCACACTAATTGCCAAAGAGATTAGACGACTCATTTTTGAAAAAACGCGGCTCACTGCCTCTGCTGGAATTGCCGAAAATAAATTTTTAGCAAAAGTGGCCAGCGATTGGAATAAACCCAATGGACAACTCACCATTCATCCAAGTCGAACCCTTGAGTTTGTAACTGCTCTGCCCGTTAACAAAATTCCTGGTGTTGGCAAGGTCACCACTAAGAAAATGCATAACCTAGGAATTAAAACCTGTGCCGACTTACAAAGAATGTCTGCTGAACAATTAAGTTATCACTTTGGGTCATGGGGACTACGCCTGTATGACATCTGTAGAGGAATTGATCACCGCGAAGTAAAACAAAGAGAAAAAAGTAAATCACTCAGTGTAGAAAATACTTATGGAAAAGACTTAAACAGTCTAACTGATTGCCAAAAAAAACTTCTTCAATTATTCCGTGAATTAGAAGAACGACTAGAAAACTCTAAAAAAGACTATGTGATTAACTCATTGGTTGTAAAAGTTAAGTTCTTTGATTTTACACAAACAACTTTAGAACGCTCAAAATATAAAATACCGAACCTTGAGCACTACACAGAAATGCTCACTGACGCTTACTACAGAGAATCTAAACCTGTAAGGCTGATTGGCCTTGGAGTTAAGTTTGAATCTAAAAAATCCCCAAAGAAAACAGCTCAGTTAGATTTGTTTTAAAAAGTGCCAGTACATTTTTTGCACGGATTCATACGCCTTTTATTCATCAAAATTGGCAATTTTAGGTATGACCTCAGCATTACTGGCAACGTGATGCATCTTTAGCATTCCTTTTCGGAGTGAGAAGTAATAGGCTCCCTAGACATTTGGATTATGAATGATCTTTCGTTTCAGGCCTTAGGTTTCAATCGGCTGGTAATTTCTTTAAGTCTTAAAATATCAGTATTCGATGGTAGTAAGTTGGTTCCATTCAGGTACTAAAGCTACTAGTTGGTAAGAAAACTTTGTACTTCCCAAAAGGAAATACGTATTTTTCAGTGACTATATCTTATACACTTTAGAGGATTTTTGTAATCATTTCTTAATGTATTTAAAAATAAAGTTAGTATTGTTATAAAGTATTTAGGTCGAACCAAACAATTGTTGATTAAGAACAGAGCTTTGGACCCTTCAAAAATGGAGATTTTAAATGAAAAAATTTATTTTAATGTTAGTATTGAGTCTTAGCAGTTTGTCTTATGCTACTTCTTTAAAAGAAAATTATGAGTTAAATAATAATATAATAGGCTATGACGAACTGAACTCTAATCAAAGGTCTAAAATTAAAATCCTCCTTAAAGCTTTAAGTAATGATGGTTTTCAAAGAATTAAAGTGATTGAGGCTGATGATTATAGACCAGAAAATATTTTTTACTATCAATATGAAAAAGAAGAAACTACTTGTAAAATAGATTTTACAAAAGCAAGTTCACAAAACAAAAGCTATAATAAAAGTGAAGATATTTTTACTCTGGCAAAAATCAAATGTGGCGACACTATTTTGACTTTAAACTATATAATATATTTTACGCTCGAATGCCACCAATCTGGTACTATAGTTCATAGAAAAAAACAAAGTCTTACTTTGACTGAAAAGATATTTTCGACACCAGAACAAAAATATGAGAGTGTAGTTGGTCCATGTGTAAATCAATCTAATAGTCGTAGATTGACCAGAAAAGAGTTTCGCATTAGACTTCCGAACTAGATAAAAGTAC
>CALLBC010000012.1 GCA_938001965.1 uncultured Bdellovibrionales bacterium
GTTTAAATAAATTGTAGGAGGGATAGTTTGGATTTTGTCTGTGGAAGACTTTCTATCGCCTAAAAACATAGACTAAACATGTAGTGCCTTAAAGTGGATTATTTGCGGACGCGGGTTCAACTCCCGCCGCCTCCACCAAACGATACAATAATTTAGCCCCTCTTCGGGGCTTTTTTATTTTGAATAATTTCAAATACTTATCAAGCTTATTCTTTACACTTTACCTTCCGTTATAACGTGAAATAAGCCGAAATAACCCCGGTTGCATACATTTGTAGTTACCGGCCGTAGTTAATGGGGCACTTGTAGTTAACAAAACTAAACACGTAGTAGCCACTGAACTCATTTTTTGATAATTAAGCTGCATGTCTAATCGAACATCAAAAGTGGTGATGACCACAGAAGCAAAAGTACTAAAGAAGCTTCGTGAAAAAGCAGGGCTCTCTATGCGTGAAGTTGGGAGCAAGATTGGTATCTCTAGCTCTATGGTTTCACAAATTGAAAATGGCAGAGAGAACTTTCCTAAACCTAAAAAACTCGAGAAGTTTTTAAAGGCCTATGGAGTTTCTTTTAAAGGCTTTTATAAACAAGTGAATGAATTTGAAGAGCAAGAAACTGATGAGGAAATACTAAAGTCACTTGTGCCACGACTAAAACAAAACGACGTTAAAGCTCTTAGAGTTATGGCTGAGCATTTTTTGAGGTAATATATTATGAAAAAGATTGCAATTATTGGCAACGGAGGTGGTGGCAAAACAACTTTGAGTCGACAACTCAAGGAATTTTATAACTTACCTCTCATGCATGTTGATTCAGTTCAATTTCTAACGGGAATGAATATTAGAAATACATCAGAAACAAGCAACATACTTAGTAACTATGCTAATCAAGAGAAATGGATCATTGATGGCTTTGGTTCTCTTGAAGTAATGGAAGAACGATTTAATCAGGCCGATAGAATAATTTTTGTAGATTTCCCTCTTTACCAACATTATTGGTGGTGCACAAAAAGACAAATCAAGTCTTTATGGAGCCCTAGAGAAGAACTACCTGCCAACTGCAATGAGGCGACAATACCTTACACATTCAAACTTTATAAAACACTTTGGCGGGTGCATCGTACGATTAGGCCAAAGCTTTTAGAGGTTTTTAATAGACCCAATATAGCAGGAAAGGTTATTGTTGTGAAAAATACTAATGATTATCTTAAAGTTTTAAAGGAGGGACTAACATGACATTAAATCATATTCATATAGGTACAAAAGATTTAGGGCGATCTAAAGAATTTTATGAATCATTTTTTGGTTTTAAGAAAAAATTTGATCATGATGATGGTGTCTTTTTAGAAGATGATAACGGTTTTTTACTTGCCATCGATCCTGTTAACGAACTTCCTCAGTTTCCAAACTGGTTTCACTTAGGGTTTTGTTTAGATAGCAAAGAACAAGTCAAATTGATTTATGAGAAAATGACAACTCAAGGAATTAAATTTGCTAAAGATTATCAAGAGTATGGTGATGAAGCTGCCGCTTTCTATGCCTATGACCCTGATGGATTTAAAATTGAAGTTAGTTGGCATAAAGATTAGATAATTAAAAAGATATATTACCGCTTTTTAAAGGCAGATAAAAAATGAAAGATACAATAAATACCGCAATAAAGCTCCGAGGTGAAAACAAACCGGATGAAGCACTTAAAATACTAACAGATTTTCTTCGTGCTGACCCTAATAACCCCCAGGCTAACTATCAAGCTGCTTGGACTTGTGACTCCATGGGAGCAGAGAGCAAAGCTGTCCCATTTTATGAAACAGCAATTAAACATGGGCTATCTGGTGAGGAGTTACAAGGAGCCTATCTTGGCCTAGGAAGTACATATAGGTGCTTAGGACGTTACAAAGATTCTTTAAAAATTTTTAATCAAGCTATTGAAGAATTTCCTGAGGATCGTTCATTAAAAACTTTTAGAGCCTTAACCCTGTTTAATTTAGGTAAGACTGATGACTGTGTTGAAGAGTTAATAATTCTACTTGTTGATACAACTACTGATAAAAATATTAAATCATATGATAAGGCACTTAGGTTTTATTCTGATAAATTAAATGAGACCTGGACATGAAATCAGTATTAAATCACATAGCAATTTTAGTGGGCTCAATTGAAGAGACTATTGAGGCATCTTCATTTCCTAATGAAATCATTGGACCAGTAGAAACTTTTCCTTCGGAAGGTACTAAAGAGGTATATGTTGGCCCAGAAAATCAGCTCGGCAGAGTTCTTCTTATGCAGCCAAATGGAGATGGCCCCTATTTAAATGCTTTAAAAAAACGAGGGCCTGGCTTACACCACGTAGCTATCGATGTTGAAAACTTAGATAATTTCCTTAATTGTTTACCTGGATCAGGATGGTTTTTACATCCTAAAAGTATAAGTTTTTATAAAGATTCAAGGCAGGTTTATTTATGTAGACCAGGGGTAAGCACATTGATTGAAGTTCAAGAAAGAAAGGTTTTGAGTGAGAATGAATGTTTTGCTTCGCTACACTTACCCTTCCCAAAAAGTAAGATGCATGAAGCATTATTTTGTGAAAACATCTACATTAATAATAAGCTTAGTATTTTAGGAGCTAATGGGGAGAAATTTTGCCAATTCTTAATATAAGAGCACTTCCTCAGAAAGTAAGTGATGAAAAAGTAAAATCTACGTTGAAGCAAGCCTGTATTGAAATTTCCAAGGTTTATGGATGTGAACAAAATCAAGTTTGGGCAACTTGGAATGTAATCGAGCCTGGTTTCTATTTTGAAGGAAATAACTCAAGTGATGCTCAGCCAGAGAAATCTCACCCTCCGATATGTGAACTCATTTGTTTTGAAGGGAAAAGCAAAGATCAAATTGAAAGTGTCCTTAAGATTGCGGCATCTACATTAAGCTCTGGTTTAGAAATTCCTAATAATATTTTTATAACTTATAGAGAAGCTAAGTCTGGTGAGGTTATTGCTGGCAACGGAATCGTAAGAAGGAGCTGAAATGAAAATACTTGTATTAGGCGGAACAAAGTTTGTTGGTCGTCATTTTGTCGAAATTGCTATTAAGTGTGGACATGATGTTACTTTATTTAACAGAGGCAATACCAATTCAGATTTATTTCCAGAAGTAAGTAAAATCAAAGGTGATCGGCTTAAAGAGATTGATAAAATTACAGATAATTATGATATTGTGTTGGATACCTCTGGTTATTTCCCTGAAAACTTAAAATACGTTGCTAGCCATTTAAAAAATAAAGTTGGTAAATATATTTTTATTTCCTCCTGTTCTGTTTATGATCATACCAACCAGGATTTAGAGAGTTTTACAGAAAGTGACGGTACACTGGTAAATCTTAATATTGATCATACAGATGATACCCCTGAAACCTATGGAGCAAGAAAGTATTTGTGTGAACAAGAGGTAAAGAAAGTATTTCCTGGAAAACATTTGATACTGAGACCTGGCTTAATAGTTGGACCCTTCGACCCGACTTATCGTTTTCCATACTGGGCTGATAGAGTTAGTGAAGGTGGCGATGTGTTGGCTCCGGGAGAAAAAGATGCTCCTTTGCAGTTCATTGACGTCCGAGATTTAGTTGAATGGGCTTTGAAGGTCGCCAAAAAGAATTTAACTGGCACATATAATTTGACCACTCCACATCAGAGTTTGAGCCTAGAGAAATTTCTAAATGTGACTATTAAGACAATTAACCCAAATGCAAGATTAAAATGGGTGACGGAGAAGAGGCTGAGGGATAATGACGTCACCTGCTGGAAAATGCTACCACTTTGGGTCTATAAAGAAATCCAAGGATTTCTAAAAGTTGATTCAAGTTTAGCTATCAAACAAGGATTAACCTTTCGGCCAATTGAGAACACTATTCTTGAGACATTCAAATGGAGTAAGGATATATATAAAGCAGAGTTTGCTAATGAAGCTCTAAGTCGCTCTAAAGAAGCTGAAATTTTATCTTCTACCTAAATAGTGCGTCGGTTGCGTCGATAAAAAGTGAACAATTATTATAATATTTAATAGCTTTTTTATATGGTTTTTCCTACTTCTAATACTCAAAGAAGTAAAAAATACCGACGCTATCGACGCAAAAATATATAACAACTAGTGAGTAATATATTGGCTTCAAAAGTGGTTTTAAGAGCAATAGAGGCAGCAGGTGCTATTCCCTCAGTCCGCCCCCCGTTATATCTACAGAAAGTTATTTCTAGCCGTACTAAGGGCTTCAAATATCTTTATCTTGGCTTTCATTACAGAATTTTGAGCCTTACCATTTTGTAGGTTATCCATTTTCATAATCTCCCTAGCTTCAGCCAAAGCGAGGTGACAATGTATTTCTATGAGTTCATGGAGGCAGTTTGCGGGGGCAAGTAGCCAAGCTAACCTTGAAGGGGTTCCCAATATATTGTTGTACCAATGGGTGTATGTGCAAACACCTTGATAAACTACTTTAGAATCTATTTTTGACGGATTGCCAAACCTCTTAAAAATTTCTAGCCACAACCTATTTTTAAGGACTCTGTCCATATCTGTAGGAGTAAATTGCTGTTCGTGATCAATTGAGGTTAATTTTAATAAGTTTACTGGGATTGAAGAAAAAGCTTTTGAAAAGGCTGCCCCCTTTACTTGAGATGCAATTTCTTTAGGAGCTATGAAAGGGTGATAATGACTCAAGCTACTCATTACTCTAAATTTAATACAAAGCTCTTGTCTAAGGTAACTTGTTTTAAAATAGCCTCGACCAGCTTCTGCCTTGATATTTCATGCTTTTTAGCAATGCTGTCTACTTTCTTCATGACCTCATCGTCGATTCTTAAAGTCACTGTTCTTTCTTTTTTAGTTTTTTTAACGACTTTCATAAATACCTTATCGGTGTATTAAATATATACATTAATATTCTAGTGCATATTTTGCTTGAAATATATAATGCGTTGTGTTATAGTATTATCTATGAAGAAGGTTGCTATATATGCCAGAGTCTCTACAACTCACCAAAATACAGAGCTACAGGTTAATGAACTTAGTGAGTATGTTCGACTACGTGGCTGGACCATAGCTGGTACTTATCAAGATATTTCTACAGGAACTAATACTTCTAGAGATGGCTTCAGGTCACTTATTAAAGATGCTCGATTAAGACATTTTGATATCATACTCATATGGAAGCTTGATAGATTGTTCAGATCGCTTAAAGATCTAGTTACAACTGTAAACGAATTTGAAGAGCTAGGCATAGCTCTTGTTTCACTCAAAGACCATATAGACTTAACAACCTCGACTGGGCGACTAATGGTCCATTTAATCGGAGCTTTTGCTCAGTTCGAAGCTGATTTAATAAAAACAAGAGTAAAGTCAGGAATAGAAAAAGCACGACGAGAGGGGAAAAAGTTAGGCCGCCCGAGGTTACATAAAGAAAACGAAATAATTGCTTTAAGAAAAAAAGGTTATTCATATCAAAAAATACAAATAAAGCTTGGTGTATCCAAAGGAGCTGTTTGGCGAGCACTCAAAAAGAAAAAGGAGTCACAGTGAATTCAACTGATTTATATAAAAAGAGAGACAATAGTAAATACCCCATTAACCTATCAAAAAGTACTGTCCTAAATGTCGGAAATCAGGAGGTCTAGCTTGAATAATTTAATTAACCCAAAATCTTTAGTTTTAGGGGTAACAGCAAACTGTACTAAATCTCACTATCCCCCAAGATGTTCGACTTATCGAACACTATTCCGAATAGTCGGAACATCTAATTATATACTGGAGTTATTACGATGAGTAAATTAATGGGAAAATTAATAATCAGTAAGGTATTTGAAAACCTACTAAAAAAAAATAAAGTTAGTCTAAGAGCTGTATCTAAGGGAACTAAGGTGCCAGTTTCTAGTTTATCTGAATGGAAAAAAAATAATCGAAACCCAAATGCCGAACATGTTGCTCGTGTTGCAGATTTTTTTGGATGTTCTGTTCATTACTTACTCTTTGGAGATGAAGACCCCTCAGAGCCAATGCAAAAGATTCTTAAAGAGGAGTTTTTTAAGGGCACTTTTGAAGTAACTCTAAAAAGAGTCAAAGTCGATGGTGATAATACATGAATAAATTTTTAATTTCATTTAGTACCTTGTTAATTTTTGGCTGTGTTACCCCTGGGTATAACAATTCACATTATAATTCTGTGGACCTCAACAAGAGCTTTAACCAAAGAGCCTGTGAAAACGGCAGCTCTGAGTCTTGTAATTTATGGACAAAAGAAGAAGTTAAGAAACAAAATTATAAAGTTGCATGGGAAGCATTAGAGTTAGCTTGCCATAATGGTCGAGAAGCCTCTTGTCAGTTTAAAGAGAAATTTGAAATTAAACTTAGAGACTATAAAAATGGCTGCAATGATCGAGACAGTAAAGATTGTATAGCTGCTGCCAACTCTTATTTCCACATTGGTGAATTGGATACAACTATATTTTATTTAGATGAAGCTTGTAACCTAAAAGATGCCAAGGCTTGTGATATGAGAATTGCCTTTGAAACTTTAAGAGAACAACAGCTTGTTCAAAAAAACCAAGTTGCACAACAATATCAAAATTATAATAACCAAAGAACAAGACAGAATTTCAACAACGGTCTGTTCATGTTAAACAAGATATTTAATAAGCCACAACAGGGCACTCCAGCTATACAAGATTTAAAATGTAGTACAAGACCAATATATAATATTAACGGTAAATTTATTAGGTCTGAAACTAAATGTGAATAGACCAGGGGGTGGGGGTGCCTGAGAATCAATGTGAATATGCCCTATGGGAGATTTTTTTAAAAAAACAAAAAAATAATCTTTCACGAAATGAAAAGAAACCAGAGGCATGGATGCAAGTTTTTATTAGTAATCAAAAGTCACTCTGGTCTAAAAGTAAATACAAAGACAACAAAAAAGCCATTGACCGGAAAGAAATTAAAACATGGAAAACTTCGTTACTTAGAAGTTATAGACGCATTCATGAGGTAACAAACACCAATAGATATAAAGGTATTAGTTGTTGGAACTCAACGGTACGTGAAGAATCTAAGAGACTATATTCTTGGTACAATAATAATAGTATTGCAATCAGTAGGATTAAAAATGACTTAAAAGAAATAGATGAAGTTTGGATGCATTTTTTAACAAGAGTAAGTACAAATATTAAATATAGTCTAAAGAAAAAAAAAGGTTGGGACAAGGTAATACATAACTCGGCTCAGTATTTAAGAAAAAGAAGCTATAAAGAAAATACGATAAAAAATAAAGTAAATTATAGTAACTACTTAAAGGTTAGTAGAGGTATTTTGCTAGCTTCCTTTAAAAAGACGATAGAATCACCTTGGGAAAAAAAGATTAAAAATTCTAGTAATTACCTTGTTAACCAATTCAACTTTAATGAGAGGAATTATGGCAAAAAAGAAGGCTAAATATCCAGTGGCAGGTGTGTCTGATCTAAGAGATATTCTAGAGGGACAAAAATATAAATGCGCTTTAACAGGAGAAAAGTTAACTCCAGAAAATACATGCTTTGACCATATAAAGCCAATTTCAAAAGGTGGCAGCTCTCTTAAAAAAAATTTACAGGCTGTAACAAAAAAAGCAAACCTTTCAAAAAGTAATATGACTATGAATGAATTCATGAATATTTGTTTCAAAGTTATTCAACAAAATGGAAAAAAATATGGGTTTGAAGTAAAAAAGAGTAAGTGAGTATTTTTTAGAGAGTTTAAGTACTTACAATATATAATTTTTTATCATAAATTCTATCAAAAAAATATTTGACAGAATTTTATCTTAATGAGAGAAGTGCTATGCATTCCAACCTCGGCTAATCTATTAACTCAATTTTGAATTAGTTAGCTGACTAATGGTCTTATTAAACTAAAGAAACTAAGAAACTAAGAAACTAAGAAACTAAATAATCAATATAATCTTGAGTCAATAGAAACTAAGAAACCGAAGAAATTTAAATAATTTACTTAACTATTTATATAAATGGCTGGTGTGGATTGGTATGGTTGCGCTTAGTCATTTAAGGAGAATCTTATATGACTGCTGGAAGCGGAAATGAATACCTATGCCTAATTGGCAAAGCATTAATAAACAATCTTAAATATCATCGAAATGAAATTCTATTTACTCTGGAAAAAGAAATATCGCCAGGTAAATGGCCAGAGGTTCGTCGAAAAGTCTTAGACCATCTTGGCAGCCGTGGCATTGAAGGACAAATCAAAGAGCTACTTCCTAACAAAGAAGGAGGAGCACTATGAGGTTTGAAAATAGAATCAAAAATTTCTATAAACTTGCAAACTTACTTGTAGAAAATAAAAAAATAACTGCAAAAGATATAGCTTATATGTATGCTGAATCTGGAATCGATATATTCCCTATTTACCACATTGAAAATGGTTCTTGCTCTTGCCCAGCAAAACAATGTAAGTCAAAAGGAAAGCACCCTCAGACAAACAAAGGGTTTCAAGATGCATCAACAAACATACAAATTTTGAACATATGGTTTCAAAATAAAATACTTAACCTCGGCATGCCCACTGGTAATGGTATATATATTTTGGATATTGACCCAAGAAATGGTGGTTTAGATTCATTTGAAACTATTCAAAAAAAATATAAATTTAGTCCCCAAACTTTAACTGTAAAAACTGGTGGTAATGGCTATCATTGTTACTATAAGAGCTATCTTGATTTGCCAAAAGTTGGGAACCTCTACCCTGGCATAGATTTTTTAGGACGAGGTAGTTATGCAATTATACCTCCGAGCAATCACATTAGTGGCAACAATTATTCTTGGTCAGCAAAGTATAAGTTTTTAGACGACTTACCTGAGTTTATTATAGCTGATATTAGAAATAGAAATAAAACTCACGAGAAATCAAACTGGGAAGCCTACTCTTTAGAAAAAATCCCAGAAGGTCAACGAAATGAGAAAATAACTAAACTGGCTGGATTGCTAATTAATAAATTAAATCCGACCCTTGCTTTAAACCTTGTAAATTCGTGGAATTTGTCGAATTGCGAGCCCCCTCTTATTGAAAAAGAAATACTTGCTATTGTTGAGTCAATTGTAAGAAAGGAACAAAGAAAAAATAAGAGGGCATCATTATGAAACCTACTGAAACTATTAGAAATTTCTCTAGAGAACCTAATCAAAAATCAAATAAAAGAAAAAAAATAATTGATCAAGCAATCGCTTTATTTGAAAATGATGAATTTTTCAAATCTGATACTAACGAAGCCTATATTTCTTTATCATCTTTTGAATTTAGAAAGAATATTAGGGTTGGAAGTGGTGAGTTTATCGATTACTTCTATTATCAATATCAACAAATACACAATCAACACCTCAGCTCTGCGTATATTAAAGATATTGCCCAAGCTGTTAGTTCAATTTGCAAACATGAAGGAAAGAAGTACTCACTCCATAACCGAATGGTCTACAAAAGTAACGAAATCTATATTGACCTTGGCACTGATGATTGGAGAGTTCTTAAAATAAATTGCGATGGCATAAGCTACCCACCTCAAATCCCAATTAAATTTATTCGTTATCGGGGAATGAATCCTTTACCATTACCTGATGTTGAAAACGCTGACATAACAGCCTTAAAGAGCATACTCAATATTGACTCTGATGAAACCTGGAGGCTTTATTTAATATTCATATTGCAATCATATTATAAAGGCCCTTATATTTTTATTAACTTAGTGGGAACAAAAGGAACTGCAAAAACATGGACTACTAATGTGCTAAGAAATATTATTGACCCAAGAGTTGATGAGTCTAGAAGCATGCCAGAGAAAATTCGTGATGCCGCTATACAGGCTCAAAATCAGTTTTTACTAGCGTTTGATAATATATCCAAGGTTTCCACTAAGATGTCTGACTTTTTTTGTAGGCTGTCTGCTGGTGGAGGGCATGCAGAAAGAATGATGTATAAAGACGATGACGAAAAAATATTTTTCTCAAAAAGGCCAATGTTAATTAATGGAATTAACAATAATATTTTAAAAACAGACTTAGCAGACCGTTTTATAACTATTAACTTGCCTAAAGTGCAAGAGAGAGCCTCAGAGGAAGAACTTAGAAAAAAGTTAGATAATAGTTTGCCTATTATTTTAGGAGGTATTTATAAATGTCTAAGCCATATGCTTCAATCAGAAACCACTATTAGTGAACTGCCACGTATGGCAGATGCTATCAACTTTGTAACTAAAGCTGAAAAATATTTGGGTCTAAATCATGGTGATTTTTTAAATACATTTAATAAAAATCAAATTAGTACAGAAAAAGAGTTAGCTGAAAATAATATTTTAATTACAAGTATCGAGAAATTTTTAAAACAAAGACATAATTTTTCCTTTAGAGGACAATCTTCAGAATTGTTTACTAGCTTATGTAAGCTTAGAAATGAGGATGAATTACGATCTCATTTTTGGCCAAAAGCTCCCAATATGTTGACTCGTATGCTGAATGAATATGAATCACTCTTACTAAGTATTGGGATAAGCTATACACCTGCTGTTAAAACTAATGGGAGTGACTCAAAAAAGGTCTTAAAGCTTGAAATTTTAAACAAAGAAGTCTCACCTGTAATCAACGACTCAGACTTACCATTTTAGTTTTTAGGGGCAGAAAATGAGAGAATTAGATAAATTTAATTTGAAAAACGAGATAGAAAGGCCTTTAACTACGGATGAAGCTGCTCGATTCTTAGGAATTTCGGCACAAGCTTTATTGAACTTAGTTAGCAATGGAAAGCTTCCTTACTATAAATTTGAAAGACGAAATAGATATTTAGCAAGTGAGCTCCTTAAGATTGTTATGAAAGAAGCTAGAGGTTTGAGAGATGGGTTATAAAGAAGATAAGGAGAAGCCAGGCACTTGGATCGTCTGGTACTCAAAAAGGCATCCAAAAACTCGTATTCCAGTTCAATTAAGACGAAAAGGCTTTAAAACTAAAGCGGAAGCAAAGCGCGCTGAGGCTAAAATCATTATAGATGTTGAAGATAAAATAAGAAAAACTATTTTACCCTCCTGGTCTAAACTAGTTTATGACTTTAAAAATCACATGATCGACAAAGGGTTAATGCTTAAAACTGCTGATACTTACTTCTTATGTTTGCGAGCACATACATTTAATGATTGGGGGGCACGTCTAATCGACACTATTACTACTAATGAAGTTAGAAAACTTATCAATAATAAAGTTGGACACCGTTCACCTAGTCATCAAAAGAACCTACTCAAGTTTATTAGAGGAGCTTTTCAATATGCCTTAGAAGTTGGCTATATTCAGAGGAATCCGTCACCAACAATGAAATTCAAAGTGGGTGACAAAATTAAGAAAGTATTAACTCAAGAACAAGTTAAGAAATTTCTTAATAAAGCAAAAGAGTATGAAGATAAATGGTACCCTATTTGGTGCACAGCTTTATACACAGGAATGCGTAACGGTGAATTGTATGCTTTAACTTGGGACAAGGTGAATTTAGAAGATCGATTAATTATCATTGATACTGCCTGGAATAGAGTTGATGGTTTTAAATCAACTAAGTCCGGTGATGACCGTATTATTGAAATTGCTCCAAACCTACTTATTATTTTAAAAGAATTAAAGCTAAAGAGCTCCGGTAATCAGTATGTTTTGCCTAGAATTGATAAGTGGACTAAGGGTGAGCAAGCAAAAGTATTAAGGCTTTTCTTAAGCTCAATAAAACTACCTGAAATCCGCTTTCATGACTTGCGTGCTACCTGGGCAACAATAATGCTCAGTAAGGGTGTACCGCCAATTAAAGTTATGATGATGGGTGGCTGGTCTGATTTGAAGACTATGCAGATCTATATTAGAAAGGCTGGAATTAATGTCAAAGGCATTACAGATAGGCTTAGCCTGCATAGCCTCAGAGCCCCTGACGCAGAAATAATCAATATTCATAGGAAATAGTGTGCAGACTCTAAGTACCTAATTTTACTTTATATATTTTCTTCTTAATTATTAAAGCTTGATTTTATTAATATCTTATGGGAATACTTAAAAGAGTTATTATAGATAAACATTTAAGGTGAGGTAACTAGGTATATACAAAGAACTAACAAAAGCTCCTATAACTGAAGCCTTAATTGAAGCTAGATGGCCACGTAAGCTTGATTTTAGCGATTCTACTATAAAATATATTACCTCACAGTTTCAGTCATTTTCAAATCAATTTCAAATTAAGAACTTACACGAAATGTCTATTGCATTTGGCACAGGTAATAAATCTCAAGCTAAAAACCTCGGTCCTGACCAAATACTATTTAAAAAAGAAGAGGAAAACTTATTCTTTAACCTATCAAAAGATAGAATGGTACTAAGTAATATAAAAGCCTACGCTGGGTGGGAAAGTTTATTTAATTATTTTATTAATTTTTTAGATGTGGTTAACGACAAGTTAGGAGTTAAAGAGTTTAATCGAGTGAGTGTACGTTATGTAAATAATTTGAACCTACCTAACTATGGGCTTGCAGATTTTAACAAATATATAAAGTCCGCACCTTCAGTTCCAAATGGAGTCCCAAATAAAGTTTCTGGTTTTTTGAATAGATTAATCTTATCTGATGAAGAAAAAAGTACTACAGCTATTGTATCTCAGGGTCTAGATCATAATCGAGTGAGTCTTTCTGAGACATTACCAGTTATATTTGACATTGATGTTATAAAGACTGGTAAACTTATCTCTGAAAAAGAAAATATTGAAAACATTTTAAACTCTCTTCGAAAATTTAAAAATGATATTTTTTTTAATACTTTAACAAATAAGTGTCTGGAGCTTTACGAATGAGCTTTGCAAATATTATTCAGCCTAATGATTTTGCTGGCTTTAGCGATGAGGCTAAAGCACTGAAAGAAATTACCAAAAGTTTCAGTGACCCTATCGTGAGAAATCCTGTTTCTGAAATAAGGCAAACAGTTTATGAGGAGCTTATAGAAGCTGCCAATATCGGATCTAAAGGAAATTTTGACCACTATGGTGCGAAACAAGTTCAAATTGAAACATTTAATGAAGTAAGTAAATTTATAGAGTTATTCCCATTTTCAGACTTACTGATGAAACCTGATGTTCTTATTGAACCTGATGGATCGTTAGAACTTGATTGGGAAAATCAAACTTCTAAATCCTCAATTGCTTTAAGCTTTTCTGGTAAAGGAGTTATTCATTACGCTGGGTTGTTTGGAAATGATGCTAGAGCAAGAGGAGTAGAAAAGTTTGATGAAATTTGGATCCCTAAAGGTATTATTCAGCTTATTCAAAGAGTCTGGAAAGAAAGCTGAAGATATAATTGACGATAATGAGATTTTAAGTCGTTTCTTATTTCAAAATGGAGACTTTAATAAGAATACAAATAAATTTAAAAAGCATAACCGGTTACTACCATTATTTAATGATAAGAAAATGAGATATGAAACTTCAGTTTATAGAACGAGCTTATGTAAAAATGATGCAGAGGCTTGGAATATAGGAGACAAGTTTGCTGGAAAACCAACTGCACTGCCAAAAGCTATGATTAATATTAATGCTCGCACTTTAAGGTCCGAAGATATAAAACTAGATGTCGTTTCTTCAAAAGAGCCTCATGACCTTCATGCTGATATTATTAATTGGCCAAAAGAAAAAGAGGATCAAATGTTAATAGCAAAGATCTTAAAGAGAGAATCAACTCTAGTTATAAGAAAACCTTAATTGCTCCATCTCCAGTTTTAATTTGTAGTAATTACAAGAGGAAATACAATAATAGTAATAGGTTATAGTTCTTGTACTGTCTCCACCATTTGTCGCATGATAAGTGGTGCCCCCTATTTTAACTTATTGATTTAACTACTAACTGGGTTCAATCACTTAGAAAGTTCAGATCACTTTTACTTCACACCATTTCACATAACTTCACTGGGCTAGGTCTGTTTATTGGTCTACCTAAGGTCGTTCTGTTGTAGGCTAGATAAAAAAATAGGCTATGTATTTCTACATAGCCTAGAAGTTATTCGTTTGAATAAAAGGTAATTATTTTTTAAGGCTTATTTCATTAGCCATTCCACGCTCACCAGTAACACATAATTGCTTATCGTTTTCTAGTGCATGATAAACCATCATCATAGCCGCTGTATTTGCTCCATTTACAGTATACTGAGCCTCTACCTTTCTAACATCACCTTTCTTTGAGTCAGATTTTTTAGATGTTACTGAAAAGTTAAATGACTGAGTTGGAGCTGTATTACCACTTACATATGGTGAAACAGTAGGAGTATGCATTACATAGCCACATTTAGAATCAAGGGCTAAAGCTGAGAAAGAGAAGCAAGTAGCTATAGTTAAAAGAATTATTTTTTTCATTTTTACCTCCAAAGGGTATAGTTTATTTTTAATATCAACATAGTTTTATAAGCACTTTTTATACCAAGCTAAATAGCTCTCAATAGCAAATTATTAGCCCTGACGTTTTAAAAGTGTCTAAAGCTATGCCTAAATTGTCACTTCCAGAAATTGATATACTTTTACGAGGTTAAATATGTAAAATAAGATTGAGGTTATTCACTTCATTAATAGGCTGGTGATCAAATGAAAAATTTAAGCTTGAAAGAACGCTTTGTTGAACTAAGAGCTAAAGGGCACTCATACTCTAGCATTGCAAAAGAGCTAAAAAAATCAAAACAAACTATTATAAACTGGAGTAAAGAGCTTCAATTTGAAAATTAGGTGACAGTCACTTTTTAGAGAAACTTGACTCTACACTGGCACCTTTTTTTGAAGATAGTTCAGGAGATTAGGGTACACTTTATATATGGACAATTTTAGTTTCATCACTATGCAAACATTTTTAAGCCGTTTTTAACCAGCTAAAAAAGTCATTTACAA
>CALLBC010000013.1 GCA_938001965.1 uncultured Bdellovibrionales bacterium
TTTTTAAGTCTTACATCTGTATTATATGAGTACTTTACGTCATAAAGGGAAGTTTCACAGGTGGGGCAGGTGCTAATTTGGTAGGAGTCAGGTTTTGGTTCTTGGTAGATCTTTTCAATTTTTGTTAAATCAAACTCATCTAAGCTTCTTTTGAATATTCCAAACTCTTTGTCATCAAACCATATTCCATTACAGGACTCACATTTATCAATGACTATATTTTTACAGGAATAAGGGTTCATTAATGTATAGCAGTCTGGGCAGGCCCGAGTACCCTTTTTTCTTACTGAAACTAAATTTAAAAAGTTATTATTGTTGTCCATAGTTCCCATATTAAATTATTTCACTGGCCCGAGGTCTGTATTATACCTGAGAAAGAACTTGTTTCAAATAGAGATTTTTTTCAGAAATTTGGTAAAGAATCTTTAGTATGTACCGAAAAGTCATATGTAGCGGACTGAGTTCACTATGTAGTGCTCACGGAGGAGACAGGTTTTGAAAAAGTTTAGCTCTATATTACCAGCTAATAAAAGGTTAACTACAGTTGATCTAACTGCGAGTCCAACCAGGCGGCCAGGTTCATATAATCCATACACAGGTGAAATTACTAGATCTGTAGCCATGGATCCAATTAAGCCAGCAGCTGTTGAGCCAATGAAAATAGATAAAGTGTCTTTGAGCTCTGAAGCCGAGGCATTAAAAGATGGTCCAAAAACTGAAGTGTTAGATAAGACTCACACTAAACTGAAAGGTTATGGTTAAGAGGTCTTTTAAATTTGAAAAGAAGCTTTAAACTCACCGTTATCGCAATCAATTTTTAAAGAACTATTTAGACATTTTAAGTAAGCTTGCGACAAACTCAGTCCTAGCCCAATTCCAGTGGTATGATTCATCATATTTTCATCAAGGCTAAAGGGTTTAAAAATATTTTCAATGACTTCAGGTTTAACCTCATTGCCCTGGTTAATAACTGAAAACTCAACTTTGTTATTAATATTCTTTACATCCAAGTGTATTTTACTTTTTTCGTGTGAAAATTTAATTGCATTGTCTAATAGTCGTTCAATTATATTTTTAGTTATATCAGCATCAGTAGAAAAGGAAATATTCTCGTCGTTAATATTTAAACTCAATGACTTTTTATTAAGTGCTGCTTGAAATTGACTAGCAAAGCCATTGGTTAGATCTGACGTTTTAGTTTGCGAAGGCTTAAGCTCTAATATTCCGGTTTCAGCTTTAATTAAACTTAAAACATCTTCTACAATAGTAAGCAATTTTACGTTACTAGATTGAATTCGACTAATAAACTTTGACTGCTCATCATCAATTTTAGTTTCTTTAAGTAAGTCGGTATAACTTGTTATAACTGTAAGGGGAGTTTTTAATTCATGGTTTATTAAATACATGAATTGAGTTTTTGATTGGTCTAAGCTTTGTAGTTCTTTGTAGGCTTTAGAGAGTTCAATGTTTTTTGCATTGAGTTCAGAGCGCATTTCATATTTTTCAATGGCTTTTTTTACAGTATTCTCTAGGTCAACAGGGTCCCAAGGTTTAGTAATATATCTATAAACTTCACCGGAGTTAATAGAGTCAATGACCGACTCTATATCAGTGTAACCAGTTAATAGAATTCTTATGCAGTCAGGGTCAATCTCTATAGACTTTTTTAAAGTTTCTACTCCAGTCATTTCAGGCATTTTTTGATCACTAATTATTAGAGAGACTTTATTTTCCTTGAGGAGGTGTAAACCATCTTGACCAGAGGTGGCTGTTAAAACATCAAAGTCTTTTCGAAATAAGCGGAATAAAGCATCAACAATGTCTTGCTCATCATCAATGCAAAGAATTTTATGTTTTGCCAACTGAATGCCTCCCTATAATTGCAATAAAATCATAACAAATAAGAATTTGCTCGTCACCTAGGTTGATATTTTACTGAGCTTGCACTTTTTGAATTTTATATGAGTTTAAGTATTGTCCACGCGCAGTTGCATTGACGCCATGAGCTCACGAAGTGACTCATGGTGGCTGGCGCATGTTAGCCCGTAGTAAGCAAAGCTTACGTTAGGGCGATATATAAAAACTTGTTATTTATAGCGCCTCGTCCAGATAGGACGATGCGATGTAAATGACAGTTCATTATTCAGTTTGAGCATGGGCAATACTTAAACTCATATAAAATTCAAAAAGTGCAGCGCCCTCACGCTTAATTCCAAGCTCTTAAACCTAGACTTTATGTTTGTAGTGTTCGGTTGGTGTATAATTTTGGGATTAGACCTTTGAGTTTAGAATTTATAAATTAAATTTATGCGACTAAGGTCCTGTTTGCCCGCTAAAAGTTTAAGTTAAAACCTCTAAGTGTCGAAAAATATTTGATGAGAAAAAACAGGAGAACCAGCTTATGAAAGCAGTGGTGTTATCAATAATTATTTTAGCAGTTTCAGGTTTTGGAATATCCAGTGCCCATGCTAATTTTTCCTATTACGGCCAGGGAAACCTGAGTGCCTCAATGCATGGTTCAGGTGTTTGGGGAGGCTCGCAACCTTGTCCATACCCGACGAGTCACAATCAAGGAACTCCTAACCAAAAAAAATTACATAAAAAAACTGCTGAGTTAAATAAATTAGATGCAAAACTAGGTGCTTTACAAGAGAGAGTGGAAAGATACGAAAGAAGAATTATGGAAGAAGTTAGAGGTAATAATGATGCAAATGTGGAGCATATAGCAGATTTTATATTCAGTTATCTAGATGATCCAGGTTCATTTTCTGGTGATAAGTGCAGGAAATTAGCATCAGTTAGTAATTCTGTTCCAGAAGGTAATGGTGCGCCACGATTAGATAATGATCAAGTTAAAGAAGGGTGGGTAGACAAAAATAATGTTTCTTGTAATCCAACTAAAAACGATAAAATCTGCCCAAGTTGTAATAAATTTATCGATTCAAATAACAACAGTATCGATAGCATGTGTGATGATACAAACTATATAGCTAGAGAATATGAATCAACCGGACGATTAGCAAAATCAGCACGTTGTAAAAGTAACTTTAGCAATTATAAGAAAAATCGTAAAAAAGAATTGGCTCTTTTAAAGAAAATAGAAAGGTTGGAAGAGAAGATTGAAGACATTCAAGATGATATTGAAGATGGTAAAAATGGTTACTACGAAACTGAAGGTGGAGTAGAGTGTGAAACGGGTGAGTGCAAAAGTAAGACCGCTAAATTTGTTTCTGATTATGTAATGCCAATTGTGGCCGGTTATATTGGTTACAAAGGTGTTAAGTATGTTACTGACGCGAATAAAGACTTAGGTTACCCAGGGCCTCCAGTTGCAGGTGCAATTGGTGGAATGATGGCACTACAAGGTATTTATGGGGCTTCCCATTCAGGTATGGGGCGTGGAGCTTACGGCTGTGCTGGCTTCGGCGGTGGTAATAATATGCTTGGTTCAATTTTAGGTGCTGCCGCTTTGGCTGGTGGTGTTCAATTTCAAGGAGCCGGTGGCGGAGTATTTGGTTACCCGCAAGGAATGTATAATGATCCATTTGGTGGCGGTGTCTTTAACCAAGGTACTTTACCAGGTGGTGGAATTCCAGGTTATAATAATGGCTTTAATATTGGAATTGGCGGCCAAATTGGCGGTGGTATTGGTGGTCCATTCGGCGGCGGCGGTATCGGTGGCCCATTTGGTGGTGGTATCGGTGGCCCATTTGGTGGAGGCGGCTTCGGCGGCGGTATCGGTGTTGGTGGCCAGGTTGGAATCGGTGGCGGCATTGGTGGTCCATTTGGCGGCGGTATAGGTGGTGGCCCATTTGGAGCTGGTGGACAATTTGGAGTTGGAGGCGGTATCGGTGGCTTGGGTGGTCTCGGTGGAGGCGCATGTCATTGTATAGTTGCACCTTGTTCTTGTGGCCCAGGTGGTTTCGGTCAAGGTGGTTTTGGCCAAGGAGGATTTGGTGGTCAAGGTGGCTTTGGCGGGGGATTTAATTCTCAAGCTTATCAAATGCAACAACAAATGTACCAACAACAAATGCAGTTACAATTACAAATTCAACAGGAGCAAGCGGCAAAAGCAGCACAAGTACAAGAGCTTTACCAAAAGATTTATGAGATTAACTCACAAATTAATCAAATAAGTTACGGCAGTGGTGGCTATGGTGGTGGAGTATCAGGCGGGTTTAGCCTTGATGCTGGTGTAAGCTTCGGTGGCGGTACAGGAACTGGGGTTATACAGCCAGGGCTAACTCAGCCAGCTCCGGTTGGTGCACCAATTCCCACTGAAAGAGGTAATTAGTAGGGGCGCAAGATTTCTTTTGCGCTTCTCCAGATAATCACCTAATAACAAATAATGATCATTAAAAATTGTTACGATAGCCATTTACATTGGCAAGGCATTGGTAGTTTTAAATGTCGTCTTAATTTGTCAGAAGTTAAGAGTCTTAATGAATTAAACAATCTAAGTCCAAGTAAACAAAACTATCGCTCTAATTGGCTGCTTGGACATGGTTGGAATAAAAGTATATTTAATGATTCAAAGTCGCCAGTAAAGTATTTAGATAAATTATATCCAGAGACGCCGGTTTACTTTACCAGTCACGATATTCACTGTGTTTGGCTCAACTCAACAGCGATTAAAGCTTTAGGTATTAATAACAAAGCGTGGATGTCTGAGTTTAGTGAATATATTGATATATTAGATGGCGAGTTTACAGGTTTATTTTATGACCTAGCAAAAGATAACATTGATAAAAAGTTACCTAAGTATACCAGTGACCAGGTGAGAGAGCATTTACTAATAGCTCAAGATGAGCTTATAAAGGCTGGGATTACTCATATAAGGGATCTAACTTGTTCACAAGAACAGCTAAATCAAGCATTAAAATTAGAGGTTAATAACCAATTGCTCATAGCTGCTGATTTATTTTTTAAATTAAATACTTTTGATGAGCTTGATCAGCATATTGCTAATGTTTTAAGTTTTAAAACTAAGCAAATTAATAAATTAAAAGTAAAAGGTGTTAAAGTATTTATTGATGGTGCTTTAGGGAGCGGTGGAGCTCTTTTAACCAGTTGTTATTTAGATAATAGTAATGGATTTAAATTATTTAGCGATGCTCAATTAGAAGAGATTATAAAAAAATGCTTTGCGAATAACTTAGAGGTTGCTTTTCATGCAATAGGAGATCAGCCCTCTCTAGATGTTTGTAAAATTCTTTTAAAACTTAAAAAAGAAGGTATTACAGGGAAGGTTCACTTAGAGCATGTACAAATTTTAACAGATGAGTGTATAAACTTAATTAATGAGCTAAATATAGTATGTCATATGCAGCCGCAACACTGGTGTAGTGATAAAGATTGGCTTCATAAAAAAATACCAAAAGAAGCTCTAAATAATATTTTTAGATGGGCTGACTTAGAGAAAAAACAAATAGAACTATTTTTTGGCAGTGATGCGCCTGTAGAAAACTTAAGTATTGGTAATTTGTTAAAATGCCTAGGAGAGTCTGCAAAGAATGGCATATCACCTTTAAAAAATGATATAATGAAGTATATCTCTTATCCTGGTCGGAGTCCTGTTAAGTCTGAAACTTATTTAGATTCAGACTTAAATGTGGATAAAGTTGTGATTAACGATAAAGTTGTTTACCAGGCATAGAGTTAGAGTATTTAAAACCCTTTTTTTGTACGATTAGTGCTTTTACCTTTATTTTGATTACTAGAAATAATCGCAGCTGTAGTAACAGCCCCTAAGCCAATCCATAGCCATTTATTCTTTAGCCATTTATAATCTTTTTTAGCTTTATAGCTAACTGTTGAATAATCATTAACTGGTTTTAGATTATTAATATTTGTTTTACTGTGTTTTATGTCGTTTGATGTCTGTTGAACTCTTTTTTGATTGTCATTTTCAATAACGCAGTCATTTTTATAAAATATGAATGTATTTTTATATAATTTATTTACTTTTAAGCTAGGGTTGTCACAAATACCACTGTTTATCCACACTGTGTTTGGGGCCCAGCTATCGATTTCCTTTTTAGATATTAATTTATGAATGGGATAAAACGTATTGGAGAATAAACTCAAGATAAATTCTCCTTTTGGTAGCTTAATGTTTTTCCCAGGAAAAATATCGTGTTTTTTTCCATTGATAACTAAATAGTTAAACTTATGGAATTCCTGGGGTATTTCCCAGTTGTTAAATAGCATTGGAGCCTCATCAAGTTTTTCTGAGATTGACTCTATAATTACCAGGTCATCAAAGTCTATATATGGGTAAGTGCTTGTCAGTAATTTAAAATATTTTTTCTGTTCTATTTTTGTTGAACTGAACTCATATAACTTCATTATTGAATTAAGTACTAATTTTTTACTGTGAGCATTGAGTTGGTACTTATTTCTTAGGCCGGCCAATTCTTGAAAAACTTTTTGGCTTTTATAATATTTTTTTTGGTAATAAAACTGTTTAGCCTTTAAGTAAAGATTACTAATTTTATCATTAATAATATCATTATTTAGTTTTAATAATTGATAATCTGCGTAGTTCATATAGTTAGCATTAATACTGAGGAAGGCATAGTACTCACTGGTATCAGCTGAGGCTGATTGAATTAATGGCTTTCTATAATCATAGGCAAAGCTTGGGCAGCAAAAACATAAAACAATAATGTTACATAATACTTTTTTCATACTAATTCTCCTCTAATATGATCTGTCTTTTTTTAATTATATTTTTTTTAAGAATATTATCATTGGGTGCATTGGGGTTTTGTAAGGCCACTTTGAAGGGGCCAGGGTAACTCGTTAATTTTTCAAGTTCATCGTTGGTTGCTAGTACAGCAAAGTGCCTTGGGTCTTTGGGGCTCCTAATAAGCTTAACTTTTTGCAAAGCCAACTTGGATCTCTTGTTCTCATGAACTTGATACAAATTAACAAGGGCATAATCACCGACAATAGAATTAATGGCTTCAAAGTTATCTACTTCAAGGGCGTATAAGTTATAGCCTCGAGGGATTTCAGTGTGAAGGTTAAAAGTGGGCTTTGTTTGGGTAACAGGATTACTGCTGTCAATTCGCCATACAATGATGGCTATGATCGCCGTTATTGACAGGCAAATTATAATTTGTTGAGTATCATTTATTTTAGAAAAAAATTCTTTAATCATTTTTTATTCTCCCAAAATTTTTTATTTTCCACTTTATTTATTTGTTCACCAGAGAGTTTGTAAATTTCAGTCATTCCCATAATTAAATAAGAAAATAAAAAAAACATAATTATACAAGAAAGAGCTAAAGCCTGTCCTTTTTCATTAAGATGGCGGTCCATTTTGGTCCCTCCTCATTATCAATGGTTGCCCCACAATGCCCCTCAATACTAGGGGAGTGGACTTTGTTGATGATAGTATTCATAAATTTTTTGTTATAATTTTTCATTGTCCATCGAGCTTCCACTTTTTGTTGCTCTTTAAATTTATTTTTTTCTTCATAGTTGGGTGTCAGGTTTAAAGCGGGAGATGCCTTTAGTGCAAATGGAAAGCTGCCAATACTAATTGTTGAATCTTTATTTAACTTTTTTAAATCCTTAATTAGTTTTGCAGAATAATTGATCCCATATACTTTAGCTTTTGCAATATGAATTTTTTGTTCCCCTGCCACTAAGAGTTGGTTGGCTAAAGCGGCCGCAATGGCAGCTGCTTTTGCTGGTGGTGGCTTAACTTTTTTGGCTTTCTCCATATACTCGCGAGCAGACTCTGCTCGTGAGTTCATATCAATGAGTTTAATCATTTCAAGCCTAATTTTGTCTTGGCCAGTGAGTAAATGCTTACGACAGGTATTAAGCGCTGTTAAGCTGACATAGGAGTAATTTGAATAGGCTACTAATAAAAAGCAAATACATAGCAGTAGAGGTATTATAGCTAAGCTAATTATCATAATAAAGCCCTCTTCGCCGGTTTGATTAGAGTGTTCAAGAGTTTGTGCTTGTGATTTATTTGGTATTTTTTGAATTGGTTTAAAAATGTCCATTCAATTGTCCCTTTAGTGTATTTACTTCCTTTTGATATATTAATTTTTTTAAGGCGACCAAAAAACATTACACGATTTAACCTCTGTTCAGCTTGTGATTTACAGAATGATTGGTCCTCTTCTCTAATGCTACAAACAATGGTTTCATGAAGAATGTTCTGAATAGAAACTTTGCCATAAAAATAGAAACTAACACTGAGTACAGAAGTAAATGTAAAAGCTAAAACTTTTATAACTAATAATGTTTCAATTACAGAGCTACCGGCTTGATTGTTAATATGACTAATCACTTGCCTCTTTGGTTGGCTCGTTTCATAAAGTCATTCAGTCCTCTTTTTTTATAATCAGCAGCTCCTACCTCTTTAATTTGGATAGACTTCTTTTTCATATTTTGCCCACCGATGGCGTTTGTTACATTTGTAAATTGAGTATTTACCGTTTTTTGTAATGTTTGAACGATACCAATGGCTGCCACTGCGACAAGGGCTACAATGACTAAGTATTCAATTAGACCTTGGCCTTTATTATTATTTAAAGTTTTATATATTTTTAGGTTCATAAATCCTCCTGTAAGAATACGGAGAATTTAGTTGCAAGTCTTAAAGTTGAATTTTTAAGCTAGTACATTAGATTGTAGAGATAGTTAATTCGTAACTCGGATTATTTTTTTTTGGCCTTGGTTTTTGCTTTGGATTTTTTTTCGTTAGCCTTTTTCTCACTAGCTTTAAGGGCTCTTTTTTCAGCACGAGCAATTTTTTTAGCTTCAGCTTCAGCCTTCTTACGAGTTAGATAAATTTTATTTACAATCTCGAAAGCCTCTCTTTGTAAAAGGTTTTCATATACAAAACGATAGAAATCTTCAATCTCAGGGCTACGTCTGAATTTTTTTAATGAAGTTGGAATGCTTTCTGTTTGAACAAAATTGATTGAGCTGCCGTCTTTAGAAAGTTTTACTTTTGCCATGGTAGCTTGCTCCTTTTGGCGGTCTCAATGAGAGGGCCTAATATCATCGTTCTGAGAGCTTAAACTAACTAAAGTTCGCGCAACTAGTCAATTTATTTTTAGTGTCCTCTAGAAATAGCCTGTATTTATAGGCTTTTAAGGAGGTTAGCTTGGGTATTAGGCACAGGTATATATTTTAAAAACTCCCCAAGGCTAGTAAGATAAGTTATTAATAGTATAGGCATATTTCACTTCTTAAGGAGGGCTCATGATTAAGCTAGATGGTTTAGAAGTTTCCAACCGCTTGCGCGAGTCACTAAAGGGCCAAATAGCCACTTGGGAAGCTGATAATAAAAGACCACCAGGTCTCTCAGTAATCTTAGTGGGTGAGGATCCGGCCAGCCAAGTCTACGTGGCTCACAAAGAAAAGGCCTGTGGGCAAGTGGGAATTAAATCAGAAGTTATTAAAATGTCTGCTGTAAGTACATTCACTGAGGTCGAAGCTAGAATCGATAAATTAAATAATGACCCCAATATTGATGGCATTTTAGTTCAGTTACCTCTACCAAAACATTTGAATGAAAGAAAAGTATTGGAGCTTATTGATCCTAAAAAAGATCCTGATGGTTTAACCATAGAAAATATTGGTTTATTTTACGGAGGAACACATAGAGTTAAGTCTTGTACACCAAATGGTGTAATGGAGATTTTAAAACATTATAATATTGAGGTTGAAGGAAAAAAAGCGGTGGTGATTGGGCGTAGTCAGATCGTTGGTTTGCCAATGTTTAATTTACTTCAGCAAGCTAATGCCACAGTAACCTTATGCCATTCTAGAACTGCTAACTTAAGAGAGCATACATTAGGTGCAGATATAGTTGTTGCCGCAGCAGGTATTCCGGAGTTTTTAGGAAAAGATGATTTTAAAAAAGACTCAGTTGTTATAGATGTGGGAATACATCGCAAAGAAATTGATGGTAAAAATAAATTAGTGGGTGATGTACGTTACGCTGAGCTAGATGGTTGGGTGAAAGCAGCCACTCCTGTACCTAAAGGGGTGGGACCCATGACTATTACCATGCTTTTACAGAACACTTTTGAGCTCGCTCAGGCAAAAACCTCTATTAATTAGCAAATATATTTTAATTTAAAGGGTCACGATCTCATAATGAGAATCTACTTTAGTCAATAATAACAATAGTTTAGTTTGAAATTAATTCGCGACAAATACGTCAGTATTAATTTTTTATGGAAAGTTTAATCTAAGTATATACAGGGGGTATGTATGAAATTAACTAAACTAAAAAAAGTATTATTAAGTCTATTATTATTAAACACACTGGTAGCATGTAAGTATCAGGTAGACTTCGAGCAATTAGATTCTGATGGAAATGTGATTACTAACAACGTAGAGATCATTGATCAGCCATCTTCTATTATTGATCATCAGTATAACTCAAATAGTGGTGAGTTAGCATTAACTATAGAGACTACTAGCTATGTTGGTGAATTAAAAGGTGACTTAGAAATGTCTGTATGTACTGAGAGCTATCCAGCAACATGTCATGCTAAGCTTGAAGTGTATTCACAAAGAATAAAGACGGACTTAGATTTTGGTTTACCATCTGTAATGGTAAGAGCTCAATTAAATCTTGATTTAAGTAACCTTGATGGTGTTAGTAAGTTAATAATAGCTGATGATGCTGGGGAAACTATTACTATTGATTTGCTAGCTCAAACTGCAGATCGTTTACATAGACAACTATATATTGAAAGTATTGTTGTTAATGCTGAGCGTGGCGTATTTACTGTGAATGCAAAACATCAAATTTGTGATGGTCCGGGTGAGTTAGAATTAGATTATTTACATTATGCACAAGTTGAGCCACAGCCATATCCGGCAGCAGATAGAGTTGCTATGTCGATAGAGCCTCAGCCAATTCGTCCAATATTACCACCAGAAAGGACTGCTGCGTTATTATTAAGAGTTAAGGGTGGGCAGCCAGAGTTGGCATGTAAGTTTGTAGCAGGACATTATCTAAAAGTAGCAAAAACATTTTCTTTTAGAGACGCAGGTGTAACTTACGGACAATCATTGAAAATTATTGATGCAACTAAAAAATTAAACCGAATTAGATACATCAAAGACGTAACTAATAGGTTGTTGGAAGTTGCAAGTGTTGAAGTAAATGTTGAGCAATCAACTTTATCAATCACAACGCCTTATTATGAGGACGGATTAGTTGAAATGGGACCATGTGCGGTTGCTGATGGCTTTACTAACGGTGTTATATCACAAAGATGTGATGCTAAATTTGTATCAACATCACTATATGATGTTCAACAGGAGCCTGCTAATGATCAATTAATCGGTCGTCTTCCAGCCTTGAAAACAACAACAGTTTCATTGAGCGAAGTGGGATTAGGACAAAATAACTCTATATTAATATTAAACTTCCAAGGTGGTAGAGCTGAAATTAGTATTAATAACTACGGAAAAGCTGCAGTTAAAATTGAAAGAATGTTAGATGCTATCACTACACACTAAGAAGTAATAACATTAACCAAGAATCCTCTGGTAATAACCAGGGGATTTTTTTGTTATAAGCCTAGTACCTTTTTTGTTGAATCTAAAGCCGCCCCACTTGGGTGTAGGATACGAGAGTTATTATAAAACTCAGGGTCTTGCACTTGTTGGTCAGCTTGGTTGTAAAGCTCTTGTATTGACTCAATAGTATGTTGTTCGCAATAGTTTTCAGGTTGAGATAAGATGGCTCTTATAGCTAGTGCTTCAAAAGCATACTCAACCCCATTTTTAATTGAATTTCGAATGTAAGTATCACTACTTCTTTTGTCATTAAATACAAAAGTTGAAATATTAAATCTGTCTATTTCTTCTAG
This sequence comes from uncultured Bdellovibrionales bacterium, assembly GCA_938001965.1. Lineage (GTDB taxonomy): Bacteria > Bdellovibrionota > Bdellovibrionia > Bdellovibrionales > UBA1609 > JAHDIR01. The sequence continues at coordinate 11,868 of CALLBC010000013.1, forward strand.
GCGACTTTGAAAAATTGGATTTTTTACTTTAGTGTATCTCCAAGGTCCTTGGTTGTAAGCGGCATAAACTAGGGCAGCATCTGTTGGGTGACGATCGTGGGCAATAAAAGAGGTAAATGAACTTCCAATAATAGTTGATGTTTCTAGGAACATGCGATGATCATCTACGTAAACCTGAGGGTTTTCAACTTTACATTGTTCTTTGTCAGCTAGGGCAGGGCCACCATGGTAGTATTTTTTTGATGGGTGGTGAATAAAATCATAGCCAGTTTGTTTTAGCTCATAAACTAGTCCAAGCTTTCTTTTCAAAATAGATTCGTATGTGCCTTTGTTCATTTGGTGAGGGCCTGCTGCTGTTGCACAAACATAATTAGTTTGAACATCATATTTACCAATCCCTCTTTTTTTATTACCAGTGCCATAGTAACTTTCTAGTTTCATGTTAGTGGCTAAATTAGGAGAAATATTATTTTGTAAATATATTTGAGAAACAATTTTTCTAACAGGAGCCATGTTTTTTATATAGTGTTTGCACATAGAGCGTTGGTATTTGTCGATAAATTTAACAACCTTTGGGTGCTCTCTGTACGACTCTAAATCGGCTTCTTGTAGCAGTGCTTGCTGTTTTTGGTCTTCATTGCCATTTTCTGCAAAAAATAAACTTGTTTTTGGGTTTACGCCAACATCTTCCCAGCTGGCTTGACCACTATGAATGAGAGCTTTTATTTCATCCAATCTAAAATTTTTATTTAACTCTTTTTCTTGATAGTCTAAATCTTCCTCTTGGGATACAATTGTTATTCGAGCTTGTAAGTGGTCCGAATCTGTTTTTGTATCTACAGGTGTAGTCACCGTATCGCTAACTTCCGCTTGATTTATAGTAGTCTCTTTTTTGGTGTCTGATGAGTTTTGCTTAGTTGTGGATATATCTAGAACAGTGGCGCCTTCAGAGCTAACTCCACTTAAAGTAGACTTATGAACTTCAGTTCCTTTAATTTTGACATCTGAGGTATTAACCTTGGCTGGAGCTTTACGCGTATCTGTTGTGTCCACTTGAATACTGATGATTTCATCTTTTTGAACTTCTGTATAAGAAATTCCATCGGCTACCACGACGCTAATTTTATCTATTGGGTATTCTTCTTGTTGATTTATAGTTTCAATATTTTTATATAAGTCAGAACTTTCAAGCTCTTTTTCTTGCCCTTTGCGAGCTTCAATCTTAATTTTTGCCTTTGTATTTGTGTATGCAATTTTACTGACCACATCATGATCTAAGATCTTATCACTATTTAATGAAGTGCCTTTAGGGATGGTTAGTGTAATGAGAGCCTTTCTGCAGCTATCTGATTTACACTGAATATCAGCGATCATTTTACTGGCTTTACTTGTAGCATTTGTATTTAGAGAAGCTGCATATGTACCATGTATATTAATTAATGAATCTTTTGTAGTTGTGAATTTATGATAGGTTTTGTTTTTTCCTTGGATTAATACGATAAGCTTTACTTGGTTTGATTCATTAATATCAGAAGTTTTTTGACGGTCTTTGGAGAAAATAAGACTGACCTTTTTAATTTTGTTACTTAAAATTTTATTAGATTCATCTCGTTGTTGATTAGGAAACTTGTTTATTTCAGTAATTGTTTCTTTAAAAACTTCTTTATCACCAGAGTTTACATAGGGGGTGACGCTTTCTTTGTTTGTATATGGGTTGATGACAGTTTTAGTTCCGCCAGTTTTAAAGTTTGAAAGGTCGTTGTCGCTGCTATTGGATGTGCTAACTGGGCCGCAAGAAGCAAGTATGGCTGAGATTACTAGTGGGGAAAGTAAGCGATATAGGTGGTTTTTTTTCATAAACGTGAGTCTCCTAGTAATATAACAAAGCAATTTGAGTGCCATTGAGTTTTTTTGAGCGATCTGTAAATAACTGTTTTTACTGTATTTTATCAGCCCCCTTATATGTTGTGATTTAGCTGGGTATTCTCAGGTCAAAAATATGGGGTTTAGAGCCCTGGGGAGGCCTCTTTTGTCGGTCTTAGCTATAAATTAGACATATTTTATTAGGAGGTGAACAAAGAGAAAGTTAGCCCATTTCAGCGTGACTTGCTTATGAGGCCTCAAGTAAAAGAATTGGTAAGTAACAATACCAGAGGTGAACATGTCTGAAGCTAAAAAAACTCCACTTTATAACGAGCATATTAAACTAGGTGCAAGAATGGTTGATTTTGCTGGTTGGTCCATGCCTGTGCAGTATGAGCATGGTCTACGACATGAACATAATACTGTGAGAAATCATGTGGGCTTATTTGATGTCTCTCATATGGGGGAAATCAGAGTTAAAGGGGAGAATGCTTTAAAAACTGTTGAGCATTTAACTTCAAATTATGTGGCTGGTCTTACTAAGGGTAAGGCGCAGTATAGTTTACTTTGTAATGAGTCTGGTGGAGTGGTTGATGACTTAATTGTTTATTGTATAGAGCCAGGCACTGACTACCTACTTTGTGTTAATGCTTCCAATAGAGAGAAAGATTTTAATTGGGTAAGTAAAAATAACTTGGGTGCCGAGCTTACTGATGAAGGTGATTTTTGGGGGCAAATAGCTGTGCAAGGGCCTAATGCCTATGAGCTTGTTGAGCGTATTTTTAAAGACTTCAAATCAAGTGACTTAAAAAACTTTGAATTTTTACCAACCACTTATAACTCAGTTCAATGTATTATTGCTAAAACTGGATACACCGGTGAAAAAGGCTTTGAGTTATTTATTGATAAAAAAGAGGCTGCCAACCTTTGGACTCAATTATTAGATTTAGGCAAAGACCTAAATGTGACACCAGTGGGTTTAGGGGCTCGTGATACTCTGCGTACAGAAATGAAATATAGCCTTTATGGTCATGAAATTGATGACAACTCCTTTCCCCATGAAGCTGGGTTAAATTGGGTGGTGAAGGCTTCTAAAAAAGACTTTATTGGAAAAACGCCTATTTTAGAGGCTAAAGAGAAGGGTTACACCAAGAAGCTAGTGGGTTTTAAGTTGATAGGGCGTGGCATAGCTAGGCAGTCCTATTTGCTGTTTTCTTCTGAAAATGAGGAGATTGGAGTTGTAACAAGTGGCACCATGTCACCCACTCTAAACGAAGCCATTGGTATCGGCTTTGTAAAACCAGAATTTGCTAAAATAGGCTCAGAATTTAATGTACAAATAAGAGGAAAATTAGTATCAGCAGTGGTAGTAGAAACACCATTTGTTAAGCCAAATTAAGAGGTCGTTCATGTCTAAGAAATATATTGTTCCAGAAGAAAACTATTACACTAAAGACCACGAGTGGGCTTATATCGACGAAAACATCGTTACAGTGGGTATTACAACATTTGCTCAAGACAAGCTGGGTGAGATTGTGTATGTGGATCTGCCTGAAGAAGGTAATAAAGTAACTCAAAATGAAGATTTTGGCGTGGTTGAAAGTGTAAAGGCAGCCAGTGATTTATTATCTCCGGTTTCAGGAACTGTAATTGAAGTTAACGACAGTGTTATGGATAACCCTGGAATTATTAATGATGATCCATTAAATGATGGTTGGTTAATCAAAATTGAAATGGATACAGAAAAAGAATTAGCTAACTTAATAAGAGCTAATGAATATACAAAATTGATTGAAAAAGAATCCTAATCAGATTAGGTTATTAAAACAAAATATATGCCTTGGTGCGCCCATGTGGTGGAATTGGCAGACACGCTAGACTTAGGATCTAGTGCCGAAAGGCGTGGGGGTTCGACTCCCTCCATGGGCACCATTTGTCAAACTATTCGAACACTTATTTTTTAAAAAATTAGAATTAGCGACAGAATTAATTTTCTTGTCGCTTTTTTTATGCCTAAAATGTAGAAGTCACGACTTGATCTGACACTTCACGGTGTGGATAAGTGAAGAAATATGGTTACCCTTTTAGTTAAGCGACAAAACTTAACAATAAAAAGGAGTAACCATGATCTCAACACAAGAGAATAAAATCATTAAA
>CALLBC010000014.1 GCA_938001965.1 uncultured Bdellovibrionales bacterium
TAGGGAAGAGGAGCAAGTTCCTCCAGTGCCTGGATAACTGCCTCCTTTGTAATAAAAAGGGCTTCTAACACCTGAAACAATTAGGGATGTGGCAGGGGAGTCACCACTGTTTTCAATAGTAACTGGGAAGTCAAATTGAGCTCCTTTAACAAGTTTGCCAATAACATATGGATTGGAGTGTTTAAAAGTAATTTGGGCTGGCTTATCTGGTGCTGTTCCTCGAAGTATATTTAAAGTATTTATAAGAATATTAAGTGAAGTATCAACTTGTTTGTCCGAGTGATCATTTGAGTTTAACTCATCACTAATTTCATCAAGCTGCGAATATAACCTCCATTTTTCAATTTGTTTTGTTGGAGTTGCAAAGAGTTGAGATGTTAATAAGATTAACAATAATAATAGGAATGATTTCACTTAAGAGCCCTCCTTGGTCTTATGGGATACATTTAACTTTAAAAAATAGAATAATTTTATTAAAAAATTACTTTTAAGAATTGTGTCAATAAAGTAGAAGTCGGGTCAAATTAATTATTGTGGCAAAAACAGCTAAAACCCTTTGTTTAAAGGGTTGTTGGCAGCTTTGCCCACGCTAAAATTGGGTGTGGGCAAAAAAACAATTGCCTTTGCCAACAGGCTAGGTACACTAAAATAATTATTCACGGAGGAATAAAATGTCTACGAAAATCCAGCCGGATATTTTGTCTTATCAAGACTATAGTTTATTCCTAAATGATTTTGTTATAAACAAAAAAAAGTCAGATATTAATTGGAGCCTAGGGGTGTGGGCTAAATCACTGGGCTTAAAATCTACATCATCAATAACTAAAGTTTTAAATAAAGATCGTTCACCAGGTAAAAAGATTACTGAATCACTTATCCATTATTTTGAGTTTAATGATAAAGAGTCTATGTACTTTCAAGACTTAATTAGTATTGAAAAAAATAAAAATGACCCTAATTTACAGTCCATACTCCTTAAGCGATTAGTCAAAAATGGAAAAGATAATCAAGTGATGTTTATTGATCTAAAAACTTTTGAAGTCATAGGCAGTTGGTATCACTATGCTGTGCGTGAAATGAGTCGATTAAAGAAGTTTAAATTTGATTTTAATTGGATTAGCAAAAATTTACGTTTTTCTGTTAGTGAGCAACAGGTAAAAAAAGCTTTTTATAATTTATCTAAAACTGGATTAATAAATATTCAAAAAGAAAAGGTAGTGTTATCCAGTGGTAACCTATCTACCTGTGAAGATGTACATAGTTTTGCAATACAAGAATACCATGACTCTATGTTAGAAAATGCTAAAAAGTGTTTAACTGAAGTAAATGTAACTGAGAGAGAGTTTTTATCAGGAACACTATGTTTTAAAAGGGAAGATATGCCTAAAGCAAAAGAATTGTTGAGGAACTTCTTAGATGAATTTGGTTCAACAATGGACACGGATCAAGGGGATGAAATTTACCAAATACAAATGCAGTTTTTCCCGTTAAGTAAAATTAATAAAGAGGTGAGTAAATGAGATTTTTGAAGTTAACCAGTATTATTTTACTTTCATTATTGTTAACTAACCAAGCTTTTGCGTGGTCAAAAGTAGGAAACGGTGGCTTTGTTATTGATTGCAATGGAAACATTGAATTGTTTGATTTTTATGAAGCTAAAAATACAGGGTTAACTTATAAACCAATTCCCGGTAATACTGTTAGAGCAAAGGTTTATTATTTGCTAACTAAATTAGAAAAGTTAGATCCAAATAGAGCAAGGAATTATCGCTTCCAGTATACAACATATTGGGAAAAAAATAGCACTGAGAATAGAAATAAATCAATTTTTGAATTAGATCATAATGATGTTCAAGATAAAGAAAAGCAAAGAGACTACGGGATTGGAAACATATCCATACCTAAAAATTGTGTTTTAAAACTAGCATTACAACAAATAGCCCCAACTTATACAGAGGGAGATAGACAAGGACGATTAAAATTAGAAATATATAATAGGCTATGGGATAAACTGAATAAAGATTTAAAAGCTAGTTTAGTTATGCATGAGTTATTTTACAGAGAGGCTATCTTGTTAAGGTTTATTCCTAATTCTGTTGGTATTAGAAGGCTAAATGCATTGTTGGTTTCTGAAGAGTTTAATTTATTTGATATAAATGATTGGGAGGAGCAACTTAAAGCTTCAGATTTTAAGCCAATGTTTCCAAACTTTAATCATAGAGAAGCTAAGAATCAAGTAGACCTTGAAACAGACAGTGGTAATTGGCCAGGCTATAAAACATGGAGTTATGTGAGCCCAATACTTGAAGGTCAAATTGATTTTGGTATGGACAAAGTGTTAAATGTGCTTTCTCATTCTCCATTTTATTATAAAGGATATTATCCGGAGTACTTTACTTTACGTGATTTTGGAACTATAGATTTTTCTCATCTCACAGATAGAAAACTTAAAATTCATGTGCAGCCCAAATGTCTTTTTAGGTTATCCAATGTGAAGTCTAAGCTTGGTTTAGGGCAAAAATTATTATCGTTAGGTTATGATAAAGAAGGCAAGCTGATTCCTGCTTGTAAGGCTGATATAGCCAGTTATAGCCATGAAAGAATTGTGGCTATGCAATGGGTGAAGACTTATTTGTTGTTTAATAAATTTTCTAAAGTACCAAGGCAAATGCTTGTGATTAGGGAGGATGAAGGCGAAGGTGGGTTTTCCGAGTTAGATATAAAAATTGGAGAAACTATTCGCCAAGTGTCTTCATTTAAAGTTAACTTAGAAAGCGGTAAGTTATTTGATATTAAACTTAAAAATTTTGTTGAAGAGAAGGTGCCTGCTACCTTTTGAGACTAGGAGTGTTATTTTGTGGGTGAAATATAAAAAAAGCCAGCTAAACTTAGCTGGCTTTAAAATTATAAATTTTTGTTTTGATTAGAAACCATGTGGTCTGTAGCTACAAAATCCAGCTTCAATTTTCTTTTCACCATAGTTAAGTTGGATGTCTTTTCCTCTTTTAATATGTTGATATTTATGACCGTAAGAAGGTTTTCCGTAGCTATCATATGAGTAAATATCTATCCAATACCAATCGCCCGGTTGTAAGTACATATTTTTTCTTACAACTTTACCATTCTGATCAACAACAGTGTCTACTAGACGGTAACCATTCTCATCAGTTGCTTGGTTATGTATAACAAAGTGAGTATTAGAGACTAATGGACTTTTAAAAGTATTCCCATGACGATCCATCACAACAACTTGATTATATTTAGAGTGGTTAACATCTCTATATCTATTCCAAATTAACTTAATGTTATAGTTACCAACGATATAGGCAAAACTTCCATAAATTACATCTTCATGGTCACAAGTATTGTAAGATCCTGTTGTTGGCATATTACCTTGAGGAGTTACTCCTGCTTTTTTATCTTTTGATCCATGTTCATTTTTAGAACATGATATTGATAAACAGATTAATAGTATTAGACTTAATATTTTCATTTAATTTACTCCTTTACGGTAACAGTACAAATTAGTAATACATGAAATATGCCAGCTCTATTGAGCTTAGATTAAATCTAATATGTAAGCGGAGGAGTATTTGACAGGAATTGTCACTTCATTTGACGTATATAGTCCGTATGCAGCCTCTTTCTTTAATTTGTTGCCAGGAAGTAATATCGGCTATTTAGATACCCACATTTCTGCATAATTTTGAGAGCAAAATAGTTCATATCTTTATAGCCATAAGCCTGTCTTTTTAATGTTTTAATGACGTTATTTATA
>CALLBC010000015.1 GCA_938001965.1 uncultured Bdellovibrionales bacterium
AAATTTTCAGGAGCTGACTTGTACATTTGGTCAGCTAAATTAGTTTCTAGCATTTTACCTCCTTATTTTTAATCATATTTCCCCCTATGATTAGTTAATGATTCTTTTCATTATTTTTTTATTCTGTTTTAAAGTTTGTGATTTAACCGGGTTTATATCTTCAAGGTAACCAATTACTTTGAAAGCTTCAGTGGCAACACTCTGTTGAAAACGCTTTGGAAGTTTGTCATATGTATCTGCAATGTATAGTGACTCCTCACTTAAATTATTTGAGTCTACCCTTTTGTAAATAATGTCATTTTTAGCAGTTTTAATCAGTCTTGATGTTAATTTTGACTTAGGATTTACTGAGTTTTTAAGTCCGTCAATAACTCTAAGCAGAATAGCTTGTGCCATTTGAGGCTGTGTAATTTTAAGTTGAGACACTACCTCTATCCATACCTCTAGATTAACATTAAATGCTTTTGTGAAGTTTTGGTCCGGATTTTTTTTAATGATTCTTGATAAAGTAGCACTTGAGGCAGATTTATTAATAGCATTTTCAAGAGACTTAAATGATAAGCGATGCTTTTTAATATAACTTTCTAGAAATGATCTATGACATTTATATAATTCTAATTCCATGATTGACCTCCTGTTTGCAGAACTATTTCAGCTATATATGGGTGTCAAGTTGACTACAGAGGTGCAATTTAATTGAGAGTAAATTGTTTAAATGTACTTAGTTTTAATTTGGTATTTCACTTGTGAATTATGATTTAAATAAGCTAAACAAACAGCAGTTCAGATCGAAAGGCTCTGTTTCATTCATGAAATTCCCTTTAAAATTAAAATAAAATATTTTTTATTGTCCTGATTTGATATTTCTTTTTTCGAATTATTAATTCAAAAAGTAAATTGTTCACACCACTGCAGAAGTTTCTTGAGCAATAATGATTAATGGTAATTGGTAAAATAAACTAGGGAGATTATATATGTTTAAAATAAAACGAATTACAGTAGTGGCTTCAACAATAGTTGCTGCTATTAATGTATCCGCACAGTCACTTGTTAAAGGAGATGGGCAGTTAGCAAGTCGTCCGAGCTACTATCAAGATAGTGATAAGTGCCAAAATTATAATAAAATTACTACTAAGTCTTTAGCTAACTATGACTATCTATATAATAAGGACTGCTCTACCACATATGTAATTCCAACAGTTGGTCAAATCGCTCTAAGGCCAAAGGTGGTCAATATATCTTCTTGTGGTGAAATGAGGCAGGACCATAAAAATTATGAGGATGCAAGAAATCGTTTTGCCGTGCAAGACAAGGAAATTATACAGCTTGGTAAAGATCTTCGTAGCGCTACCTCTGAGTCTAAAAAAGAGAGTTTGAGAAAAGATTTAGAATTACTGATTAAAACTTCATCTGTTTTAAAAGAAGCCTTGGCAAGTTTAGAAGAAAAGGCAAAATACTGGAGCTCCGTTTCTGGTGTTGTTGCTTCAGTAGATATGAATCAAAGAGTAAGTCAGGCTGATCTAGCCAAGGTGGAAAGAGCTTCAAAAAAGAAAATTGATTTAGGCAGAAATGAAAATGGAGATCAAATTTTTACTGAAAAACAAACTTTTGCTAAGACCATAAATAAGTTTAACTCAAGATGGTACTTAACCTATAAAGACCCCACCCTATTGTCCAGCAGGCATGAAGCTGTTGTTTTTAAAAGTTTAGTTGGTAAAGGAAGTCTTACTAAAATTAATGATAGTACATACACACAAGTGGTAGAACATAATGGTGATCGGTTAACTGGTGAATTGGAGCTGTCACTTAGGTATGCCTGTGATTTCTTTGAAGGAAAAGAGTATCTTAGTGACGAGGAAGTAACTCAAATTATTGGTAAATCATTTTGGGTGGTTAATAGAAGCTTTGATGTGGAAATGCTTGGTTCTAGCGGTTACTCAGTGGCTATTGATTCAAAAAAGTTTATGCAAGCTTTTATAAACTTAAGTGAGCAAAACCCTGGTATTTCTATTAGTGATCTTTTTGCTAGCCTTTTTTCTATTTTAAATGGCAATGGATTCTTGGTGGATTGGAATAATAATCAATCAGGTCTTGACGTTGAGAGAATAACTCTTGTTGAAAAACAAATATTTAAAAATATATCGTTAGAGATTATTAATAAAATTAATGAAAATCTAATTAAACAATCTTCTCAGGTCGCTGGCAGTACTACTCCAATTAATTTGCCTGTGTGCTGGGATAATATTGATTTATCCAAAAATAATTATGAAGACTTCGCTAAGCTTGCCGACATAGCCTCTTTTTGCATTCTAGATATGGATGGAAAGAAAATTATACCAGCGGGGCAGAACTTTGAATCCTACTACACAAGCTTAGGCTTGCAGGATACCTATTTAGATGCCACTGAAGAGAATTTTTCTTCATTTTATAAAATTGGGACAGGTTTTGAATATAAATAATAAATTTAATCGATGTATTTACATCAATGGAGGAAAAATGAAATTAAAAATATATGCCACTGTGTTGACTGCAATTTTCACGATGAATACTTATGCTGCTCAATACACTTGCGAGCCAGTTTCAAAAAACCATGAGATGCTCATGGAGCAAGAAAATTGGAATACCACACTTATTACAAAGCCAAATAGCTATGAGGTTGGTGGCTTGCATGATAAGGCCAGTGATACATTCTACCCGTTTAAAATTAATATGCCTGTGACTGCTGATACTGAGTCAATCACTAAGGTCGAGTTTAAAGATCAGGGAGAGAGAAATTACGTGCCATTACAGAGTTTTAATCAGCTTTGTAATTTAGCGTCTAGTGATGACCCTTTGGCTGAGGATGCCTTAATAAACTTAGGGCAAATTAGTAAATCAGCATCAAGAAGAACTGGTAAAATAAGAAGCTCTGGTGAATCAATAGTAATTAATAAAAACATGATCAACTTTGATGATGATATTGATTTGGCAAAAATCACTAAGGCCACAACAACTCTAGTTTCTTTAAAATTAGGTAGAGACTCGTTGTTTAAAAAGTATTCAAAAATTGATGGTGAGCTAAATGATCGAAAAAAACTAAGAACAATCTATTATTTAATGGATCTAGAAGACGATCTTAGCGAACAAGCAGCGAAAAATAACTTAGCGGCTAATATTAGATTAGACCTGTCTGCCTGGCCACTGTTGGTTTGTGATTTAGTACATGAAAGAGCAGTAATTAATGTTAGGCAAAAAATTTCTGCTGAGAATAAAATTGTTACTGTTAAAGAAGTTATAGATGAAGATGAGGTGTCTAAGTACTACTCTGAGCTTAAGAAATACAACCGATTAACTAAAAGTCAAATTAGACGTATTTTTAGAGCTGGCCGACTAGCTGAGAGAATGATTTCAAAGGGAACATTCAAGGGTGTGCACGACAAATATTTATTTAATATGTTTGAGGCAATTACCAATAAAAGTAACTCTGAGGTAAAAAACTTATCAGGAGAACAACTCACTTGCACGGTTAATGGTATTCAACACCTAAGTTTTGAAAGCATGTATAAACATAGTATCAACACTAATTTAAATAATGTGGAAGCGACTGAAGGTCATTAATAATTATTACGTAAATTTATCGCTTAGATAAAAGGAGAATACATGAAAGTATTAGTTTATTTGGTTTTGCTCACCTTCTTGTTAGTTGGTTGCAATGGTGGAAGCGACAGTAAGCCTAAGCCGCCAGAAAAAAAATGTAAGACAATAAAAAATGATGAATCCACTGCTATGACTGATCAAGATATCATTGTGAGAGATAATTATTTAGCCTGGCTTGCAAAACATAAAGTTAAAAATAATAAAAATGTTTTGTTGTTTGCTTCAGGTCGATTAATAGAAAAGTTAGTGACTGAATTAAATTCAAAACTAAGCGATGACGATGTGGATGCAACTATGGCTGAAATCACTCAGATTGTTATGAATCCAGTGACTCAACGTTTAAAAAAGTTAAGTAATGCAGATTATAAGAAAATAACAAAATTATTAACTGGCAATCATACTGATTGCCAATAAAGGGGGAAAAAATGAAAATTATAAATAAATTATTAATGGGAGCTTTGCTGCTAACGCCGTTAACCGGTCATAGCACGCCACAGCTAGGTCAAGTTTGTGACATCAAAATTCAAATGCCTGATGATACAACTAATTATTTTTGGGATGAAGGCTGTAAAACAGTTTATGTGCTTCCTCCACAACAAGGTAAAAATGAAATTATTGATTTTACAGAATCAGCTGACTTGAGTAATCCTGATGGCCTTTGTGGGCAAGTTAAGGCAACAGAAAAAGGTATTAAGGATCACACTGCTACAAGAAATAGATATGAAGAAATGATCGTGGAAAAAGAAGCTTTAAAAGCTAAAGCCATGGCAGACGAAGATCAAGGCCGTATTGACCAACTTAATTTAGAGATTATGGACTTAATTGAAAAATCAGAAAATTTTAAGCGTAACAAGTTCGATTTAATCGAACATATGGTTGAAAAGGCACTTAACATACTTGGGCGAGAAGGTGGTCATACTGCTTTTATCCTTAAGGTTAATCATCAAGCATTGGTTAATAAAGTGGCTGAGTTAAATAAAGGTGTTAATGTAAACTTTAGGCCCATGTTACTTGCCGGTGGTGGTTATACATTTGGTGAAAAAGCTGAAAATTCATCAGCTGTACTTCCGGCTGTTAGTGCAGTAGATGCGCCTGGAATTGCTCCATTTATTTTTTCAACAGCAGGGTTGCCAAGAGCAAAGTTTGAGAAAATACTTGATGAGAGTGAAGGTAGTAAGAAAGAGAAGGCCGATAATATAGATGAATCTGCTAGTGAGTCTTACGAAAATGATGGTTTGACTAATTCAATGGGTGTTAATGAAGTCTACCCGTCTTCTGTGAATGCATCAATTATTTGGACTGCAGCACCAGCTTGTCGAATTTATGAAAAGGCGCAAACTAGCGGTGATTATAATTATAAAGGGGCTGTGGCTGTAAATTCAGTTTACAAATATCATGTGCTTTCTAAGTATGGTTACACTATTAAATTCAGCTATGAGAAGTTTCATAAGATTGTAAAAAAGTCTAAATCTAAGGGTGGTTTTTTTAGTAAAAAAGTTGTTAATAGTGTTGTTAATAAATTATTTGCTGATGAAGTTTTGGAAATAAAATTCCTTGCTGGGCCTGATGTTCGTGCACAGATTCCTAAAGCAGAAATGAATCAAATAAAAGATGATGCAAAAGATAGGTTTATCAAATGGGTTTTATACTATGAGACTAATGGAAAAATCAAACCTGCTCAGTTATTAGATATGCCTACGGGTCCTAATGGTTCTCAGGTTCTAGGTGATGCACTATTAAAATGTCCTCACTTGTACTGCCAAATTGGTGGGTATGGTTTTAAGGTATTAGGATCAATTTTTGGGCGCACAGCAAGTAATTCTACATCTATAGATCATAAAAAATTAAATCAAGAATGGGTTGTTTCAAAAGAGAAGCCGCTAGTTTATTATGGTGGAATGGGTTTTGAAAACTAAGAGTAATCTACTACTAGCTAGGAAACTAGCTAGTAGCTTTTTTAGGGAGTAAAATATGTATAAAATAATTGTTATTACTTTACTTTGTATATTTGTAAACCCTGCTCAGTCATTGGTGAGTATAAAGCTTGGCCTATTAAGTTCATCAACCAATGGGTTGGAAAGTCCGTGGGGCACCTGCGAGCTACTGAAACATAGAGAAATTAATCGATTTACAGATAGCAAGGAAGTTTCACATCAGCTAAAGCACAAAAAAATAAAGCCTGAGGAATTGCTGCAAATAACAAAGGTTAGTAACTCGGTTTATATTTTGAAAGAGGAGCTAGACCGTTCCAAAATTGAGATAGTTTTAAATTATGAGGTAAAGCCTTCTGTAGCTACTATTATATCTAAAGTGGGTTTTGAAAGTCTTGAAATTAATTTTGATGGGCATGGAAGAGCCTGGGAATCTCCGGTTAATTTGTTTTCTGACAACTACAATTTTAGCTATTTAGATAAGGAAAGTAGAATTGAGCTCAAATATAAAATTTCACTAAGACAGTATTGTGATTATAAAAATGAGTTACCTACCGTGTCTGTAATAGTGGACTAATCAGGAGGTTTTTATGCTAAAAATAATTTTACTATTAATTGTGTATTTATATAGTCATGTTGTGTTTTCCTATTCGTGTCCTACATTAATGCAAAAAAATGAAAATGCAAAAAAGATGTATAACATATTAAAAAAGAATATGGGTTTAAATGATTTCAAAGGATGTAAAATAAAAATAAAACTATGTGATGAGGGTACATATTCAGAGGATCAATATATTATTGGTGAAGTTTTAATTAAGAATGCAAGTGGTTATGAAGGCTATGTGCCAATCATGTTTTTTGATTTTGAAAAGAAAATGTATAGTACCAATGTTGAAGATTATAAAAACTCTTTTAACTACTTTTTGTTTGATCATGCCTATGAAAAATTTTATGGATCTTTGCAGATGTGGGACCTTAGGTTTGTTTTTGATAAAGATAATCCAGAGAAATTAAAAAAAATTGAGCTGGGTATTTATGCTCAAAATAGACAACTTAATCAAAATAATGGTAATGATAGTCGTTGGTATGTTTGCCGGTAACTAAATTGTGTAAATTACTGATTAGTTCATAATAGCTCTGCACATAGGAGCTCCAAGTAGTCTTTGTTTGCTCTTTCTTTTTTGAGGAAGAGTTTTAACAGTTTTGTGCTTTTCAATAGCATTAAGCCCGGTTTCAAAAAGAGGCTCTAATTCAATGCTAGTGATTTTATAGGGTTTTCCTGTGTTTGTATCAGTGTGCAATTTAACGGCATTGTCAGAAAAACTTCCCTCACCTCTTGCTTCCATGGCGAAGGCTTCTGAAATAATACCATACATGAGTGCTGTTTTATTTCTTTCAAGGTACCAATGCTTTTCACCTGTTGGATCATGCAGTTTGGCTTCTTTATTTAAAAAATCAGGCATGTCTTCATAA
>CALLBC010000016.1 GCA_938001965.1 uncultured Bdellovibrionales bacterium
ATAACCAAGCTCATCTAAAATTAATAAATCTAACTTTTTTAATTTTAGTAAAAAGCGCTCTATGTCGCCATACTTATGCTCTTTTAAAAGCATATTGCTTAGTTTACTTACATCATAAAAACCCACAGAGTATGTTTTAGAGCAAGCCTCAACCCCTAAGGCTATAGCTAAGTGAGTTTTACCACCACCACTATCACCAACTAAAATAACGTTTCTTTTGTCTTCAATAAATTTACAAGTTGATAAATTTTTAATGGTTTCTTTTGGGAGCTGCGGAACTTTTTTAAAGTCTAGCATTGAAAGTGTTTTAGTTTTTGGAAACTTAGCTTGCTTAAGCCTTCGCTGTACAGTGAGTGCGTAGCGACGCTCAGACTCATGACGACAAAGCTCTAATAGTGACTCCCTTAAGCTTTTATCTGAGGATTCAACTTGCTCTAAGTACTCAACAAATGACTGTAATTTTAAATACTTTAATTCGTCTAGTAGTTCTTTGTTTTTATCCATTTGACACCTCCATCAATACATCAAAACGGCTCACATCAGCCTCTGGGATTGAAAAGGCTGCAATAGCAGGAACTTCATTAATTTTTGCTTCTTCAAAGTAATTATATTTTCACCTGTGGACTCAGCGATTAAAGCCACTGTTTCTTTGTTGATTCGTTTTTGCTCTAACGACAGCTCAAGCACGGAGATCATATCTTCGTATGTACGGTCCTTAAAACAAAGTAATGTGGCTATGAACTCTTTAGTTCCTTCAATAGCACCATATTTTTTAATTTGAAGATCATATGTTTTTTTAACTACCGGATCCCAAGACTGTTCAATCTCAGTGAGGATTCTTGATGACTTAAAAGCACCAGGCTTACGTTGCAAAGCTTCTAGGTAATGCCAAGGGTTAATGACCCAACGGTCTCTTCTGTACTCACGTTTGTGTGTAGTTATAAGTTCATTTTTATAAACAATACGTACGTCACTTAAACCTACTTCAAGCACAACGTCTTTTCCTTTATATCCGCTAGGTACAGAGTATCTGTTTCTTTTTAACTTTACAGTTGAATACTTATCCACAATTACTGGATGTAAAGTACAGTTACTGTATACATTTTTAGGTATAGGTTGCAGAGTTGGCTGTTCTTTTTCAGCTAAAAAACCAATTGTATGTGTTTGTCCGCTAGTAATTCTTGCCTGGTGATTAAAGCACTTTTCTAGTAGCTGCTTATTCAGCTCTTCAAGTGAATCTACTTTAGGTATTGGAGTTAGAAAGTTTCTGCGCACATAACCAACACTGCCTTCTACGCCACCTTTTTCGGAGCCTTTTGCTATAGAGCAAAACTGAGCCTCATAATTATAATGTGTTCTAAAATCAACAAAAGCCTCTTGCTCAATACGTTCTTTACCCTTTAAAACTTGCTTTACAGCTGTTTTCAGGTTGTCGTAAACCATGGTGCTAAATACGCCTTCAAAGTAAGCAAAGGCTCTGATGTGAGCATCAAAAAAACAAGCTTGGATCATTGCGGGGTAAAGTCTTGCAAATACTTTCCCTGAGTACTTTGATCTTATTACAAATAAATAGTGCTTTGTTCGCTTACCATTTAAATCAACAAACAGCTCGCCCCAATCCATCTCAGCACCTTCGCGCTTTTCTGGGTCCGATGGTATAAACACTTCTTTTTGGCCCACCTTCATCTCAAGCCTAAGCTCACGGACAGTATTCATAGTTGTGGCTGTAGAGCCAGTGTAGCCATGCTCCTCCACAAGTCTATTATGGATCCTCATGTTGGTGTGGCGTTGCTTTTTATGAACTCGTTTGTCTTGAAGTAACCAGGTGCGAATAATTGGCACAAAGGGGCCTATTACTGTTTTTTTACGTTTGCGCTTTTGCTTGTACGCTGGCTTGGGGCCTATGATTGCCCTACGGATAGTCTTTTCTGTCTAAGCCAGTTACTTTATGAATTTTCCTTATACTTTGTCCCAGCTGAAAGTGGGAAAATCTGATGTAATCGTACATCTCCATTGTTATCAATCCTCCTCCTAATATTACATTTTCTTAAATGATAATATCAGGTCTAGGGGTGGTAGACTTTTCGACTATAATTTGGCCTTTACCCGGTAGACTTTTCGACTATAAAAACCACCCATGGCTGCATAAGTGCCGAAGTCAAGGAACTTAGAAAAGAAGAAAACGAGAAAAACTTTGCTATAGCCGAGCCTCATGGCCTACCACCTGACAAATGCGAGGAGAGTAACAAGCCCAGATTGACCTTGGTATAAAACCAGAGCCCATAGTTTTATAACTGTGGGCTCTATTAATCTAAAATAGAAGCTCTCTAAAGCTCTATTTTTATTCATATTTCTTTAAATATTAGCCGTGAACGCTGGATTTTAGAGCATTTTGGTAAATTAGATATTTCTTTTTTGACCATCTTTATTATAGGATGTATTTTCTGGCATGACAGATTTTATATATTCACTTAAACAGTGGTTTAGCAATCAGAAAAAAAACAAGAACTGCCAAATGACTTTTGGTGAAAGCAATAACGATAGGAGACTCAAGCCTTCAGCTTGGATAGATTTTGATAATTCTCATGGTCAAGTGGGGCAGATCGTAGTTTGGAGCTCCGGCGAATGTGAAATTTCTATATCCAAAAATAATAAAATAGAGATTGTCGACAATAATAACCTGCTATCAGAAGAAGACCTTCAGTCTCGATTAACTAATTTAATTAAACTAATGAGTCCTAGCTAGATTTTCTAGCAGTCTTTCAACACTTGAATCCTGGCCAAGAATTTCTTCTTGGCCAGTGCTTTTCCGAGCAGTCATTTTTGCTCTGGCCACCCGTGGAAGAGCGACCAACAATCAAGTGTCATAGTTCACAAGAACCTAGTAATGTACACGTTCAAAATAGCTAGGGAGATTAAAATTACTCAGCTTTGTTCAAAACCATATTAGTAGCGAAGGTGTATTCCGAGCTGCTGGTTACCTCAGAAACATAAAGTTTTGAGTCAAGAACAGTAAAGGTTTTTGCAAATGTAAAAACTGTTTCACCAATTTCTAATCGGCCAACAAAAGAGCAACTAGTTGCAACACAGTAACCAGAGCCAATTTTTTCTGACTTAGAATTTAGCCAATCGAAGGTTCCTTGGGACGTAAAATCGAAAATATCAAGAGTAAGACTAGCAAACCCGTTAAAATGCGTATCTCCATTTATATCTTGTGCAGTAATCGTTAAGTTTTTTTCGATTGGTTTAAGCTCTCCGTTCTCCACCGCATTGCCTTTACCAGACCAAGTGCCTTGAAATGGTAATTCAGCCTGTACAATAAAACTAAAGAATAAAAATATAAAAATGGTTATAATTTTCATTTGACTTCCCCCTTAAATCTGAGGTGCCCTATATCAATCAACCATTGTTCAGTCAAATAAAAGGGCAAAGTCTAAATAAACTCAATGACCTTGATGCTCGGTCCAACTTGAATAAAAAGGAATGATAAACGTGGCGGCTAGCACTGGTTTATATTGTCTTAGCATCATTTTTGCCAATAATTGAACAAAAATAGAGCCTTAGAGTCCTTGTGGCAGAGAAAATAAAAAAAAGCCTACAGATCATAGGCTGTAGGCTTTTAAAAAATATCAGACCAATGTAAGTTTCGGCCTTTTAGGCTGATGTTGGTTATTTTGAGCTAGGTTTTGGTTTTCAGTTTCAGCCGCTTTTTTGGCCTCTTCTTCTTTTAGCATCTCTTTTTTTTCGGCCGACACGCAACCGTGTGAACAGTTTGCTATGCGAGAAATCTCTCGATATGTCATCTTTTGTTTTAAAAGAGCCCTTATAACTTGGCTTGGGCGAGTCTTCTTGCGGCCTATTCTTTTACCTAGAGCTCTGGCGTTGGCGAGGCCTGCGCGCACTCTTTGAGAAATTAATTCCCGTTCCATCTGCGAAAGAGCCCCAAGAATTGTGAACATTGCAACCCCCATGGGGCTGTTGGTTTCAATCTTTTCAGTGATGCTTACAAATTCAGTATTTTTTTTGCCTCATCCGCAGAATCTGTGGGTGACTGGAGGTTCCGGCAAGTTACCAAGGCTATGATATAAGGCGATTTCAATGGTTTTATAGCTCTTAAACCCATACGATTTTCTCATAGTCAGTTTTATTTTGTTGTTTAAACCCTCAACAATACCTGAAGAAAATTGTTTTTTAGCAGTAAACCAGTTCAAAATAAGACCTTTATGCTTACGAATACTGCGTGCCTCTTTTTTTAGTGGTTCAATTTTTGATAACATTACTTTTTTGGTCCAGCGATCTATAAATTTACCTGCCCAACTTGGATAAGTGTAATCCCAAAGTTGCTGAAACGTGGTTAGGAAGGATAAGAGCTCTTTTATTTTAAAAGGCCCCCAAATTGTAACTATTTAAATAGCCTAAACTATGAACTTACAGCTTTTGAGTTTTAGATCCATAAATAATTATGATACGTGTACAGATTTCACCCTAACAAAATTGAATTAATGAGATTCTACTGATCACACTTAAATTTACAATTAAACTTTTCCTCAAGTCCTTTTTTTATAGGCTCAGCTCCACATACAGTAGGGGCTAAATCTTTTAAGTCAGCATTGTCTTCGCATACACCAGACTCAATAGGTAAGCTAGTAACTTGTTCTTTAGAGATATTGCACTTGTCAGCTCCTGATAAATTGAAAACTTTTCCTGACTCACATATGCTTTTTAACTGTAGCTCTCCAGACTGAATCGGCTTATTTTGAGTATATTCATAAAAAACAATTTTCATATTTTTCAATGTAGTGAAGAAGCTAACAACTCCATCGTTATCAAGTCTACTGTCATCGAATAGTACTAAATTTGTAAAGTGACTATTCTTTAAAAAGTCTAGTAAAATGAAATCAGCTCTAAAGTAAACATCATCACCATAAAAGCTTTTATTGCTAGAGTCCTGTAATTGAAAACCAATAGTGTTTCCACCTTTGTTCAATGATTTTAATAAATCACCAGAAATTTCTAGACTTAAAGTCGCAGTTTTATCTACGTCATGTTCTAATGTTAGATTAGTGTTTAAGACTTTAGCTGACAGACTACACATACTAAATAATAT
>CALLBC010000017.1 GCA_938001965.1 uncultured Bdellovibrionales bacterium
TTTTCCACTAATAGCAATGTTGGTGCTAATTTTTTATCTTCACCCACATGCTCAACTAATTGACGATAACCTTCGGCTTTTGATTCTAGTACTTTTTTAATACCTTCTGCTTCTGCCTCATACTTTAAAAGTATGGCGTCAGCCTCACCTTTTGCCACACGCCTGATTTGTTCTGCTTGAGCTTCGGCTTCAATTTCTAATCTTCGTTTACCAATTTCCTCAGCCACAACCACTTCTTTTTCAAGCCTGGCTTTTTCTTGTAAGCTTTCAGCCTCCAGAACGTCTTTGTTGGCAAGAGCTAATGCCACTTCACCCTTACGCTTAGCTTCGGCTTGCTTTTCCTTTAGGGTGGCGTCGTATGCTGCAATATTAGCTTGTGATGAGTTCTCCCCCTCTACTGACATGGCCTCTTGCTCAGCAATAAATATCCTTTTAGTTCTTTCAGCTTCTTTGGTGCCTTGTTCTGTAAAGGCGGCTTCTTGAGCAATAGCTACCTCTTGTTGACGCTTTGCTTTGGCCTCACCAGATATACCCTCTGCCTCATACTCAGAAACTTTAATACGCTCATCACGCTCGGCCTGTTTTTGCCCCATAGCCGACTCAGCCACTTGTTTGGCAACTAAAACTTCTTTTTCTCTAAAGGCTGCGGCCTCACCAATGGCACCGTCTTTTTCTTGTTGGGCCACTTCTACACGGGCCACGTTAATTGCTTCTGCTGCGGCCTTTTTACCAATGGCTTCAATATAGCCTGACTCATCTGTAATATCTCTAATGTTCACGTTAATTACATCAAGACCAATTTTATTTAACTCTAAGTTCACGTTAGTATTAACAAGGTCCAAGAACTTTTCACGATCTTGGTTGATCTCTTCAATAGCTAGAGTTGCAATCACCAAACGCATTTGACCTAAAATAATATCCTGAGCCTGACTGCTAATATCAGCAATACTTAAACCCAATAACCTTTCAGCAGCAGTGGTCATAATGTTTGGATTAGTTGAAATACCCACAGTAAAAGTTGATGGTACGTTCACACGAATATTCTTTTTAGAAAGTGCACTTCGTAAATCAATTTCAATGGTGATAGGCTCTAAAGTTAAGTAAGTGTAATCTTGTAATAAAGGGATAATAAAAGCACCACCACCATGAATACAACGGGCTGCTTTTTCGCCAGCCACTTTACCAAAGATCACTAAAATTTTATTGGATGGGCAACGTTTATATTGTTTTGATAAAAATATGGCTGCAAATAATAAAATAATAACGGGTACAAAAATAAAACCCACTGTACTAAAACCAAACATAATTAATTTTCTCCTATTGATTAATAAAAATAATTTATTGTCTTTTCACTCCGCCTGGGGCTCCGTTCCCAAGGCTTTAATCTATCGCCCTTTCATAAGCTAAAGCTTATACGGGCTAACTATGACTTCTTTACTTGTGCATTTCCTGAATCATCAATTTCAACAACCTCAATAGGCGTGAATGATTTTATTAAACCATCAACACTTACAGCTTGTAGTATTTGCATTTTACCACCAAAGGTAACTTCAACTTGGCCTACACCCTCGCCTTTTTCAGGCACGTTAGTATAGGCTCTACCTTTTACACCAATAGCTTTTTTATAATCTAACTTCGGCGTATGGTTTAAACCTTTGATTTTAAATGTTAAGAATGAACTTAGTAACATCATTAAAAAGCCAAACACACTGGCAATGATTAATGTTTTACCTGACGAATAACCAAACTCATCTAAGCAAGCTAGGCCAACCCAACCCGTTCCCATAAAAAAAGCTAAAATGGATTGAATAGAAATTAATGAAAAGGTGGAACCAGCCACATCGGTCACTTCATTTTCTACAGCGTCAAAGTCACCGTCGCCATCACCTGCCAATAAAAACAAGGCTAGCTTCATTACATAAAGCGCTGTCCCTGCCACTGCCATAATAAAGTACACTGGGTACTGTCGAAAAATCTCTTCCATAAACCCCTCTTTGTTTGTTACCCAAGATGGTATTGGAAATCCGAGAAAAAGCTAGCTATATATTAGTTTTTGGGCGCTGTTCAGCTTATTTTTTTAGCACAACATAAGTTTCTTGTACTAAAATATACGATCCATTATTTTTTATATACAACTGGATTGCCTTCAACTCTATGACAGGTTTTAAGTGATTTAACTTTACTTTCAATTGTTATATTTGCTAATCCAAATATGTAATTACCCCTATTAGAATCCATATATTTTTCCACAGCTGTATTTATAGCTTGTTGAGGGTATACGTTCAATCCACAAACACTTCCAAATACCCTAGTCTCCTTTTCAATTGTAAGTATATTAAACTTTTCACCATCAACCTGTGGCTTTCTAGTCAAAAAAAGGCCATATGGCCCATTTTTTTTCATTAAAAGCACAGCTAGTAGCAATAAATATAAAACTAAATACAATGAGCACGCGTAACATGACACATCCTTGAGTAAATACCAATTGTCCAAAACTCTTCTGTTGTTTTTCCTTGAATCATTTGCTTGTCTGGAGGACAGACATTATCTAAAATTTTTTTTGTATCCGAATTAAACTTATCAGGAACAAATAAATATATATTTATACAATCTTTCGCCTCTACAATTGGCCCTTTAGGCTTAAAAATCGCCGACACATCAACCCTACTTCCTAAAACTAAATTATTCTGAAAAAGCTCTGGCTCAACCACAGTAGCAGTCGCACAGCCAATAATATTACTAGAAAGTAAAAAAATAATAAGGACAATTAAATTGTTTTTTTTCATCAATAATTAAAATAGTACACTAACTTTTATTTATTTATATAAAGCTTAGCCAAAGCTAAGCTTTAGGCCAGAATATGGGAAGAAACAACGCTTTTAATAATCTGAAGATATTTAGACTATAATTAAAAGCCTATTTTAAATATTGAGCATGAAAATCAATATGGTTTTTTACAAAAGAAGCTATAAAGTAATAAGAGTGATCATAGCCTTCGCAATAATTCACTACTAGTTCTTGCCCGCTTTCGTAATTCACTTGTTCGAAGTTCTCAGTAAGTAGTTGCTCAGGAAAAAACTGATCATTCAAACCTTGATCAATTAAAATGGGTTTTGGGTGAGTTATTTTTTGCTCTGCCACTAAGGCGCATGCATCGTAGTTTTCCCATATTTTTTTATCTTCACCCAGGTAACCTGTAAAAGCTTTTTGTCCCCACTGGCAATTCATTGGGTTAACAATGGGCGAAAAAGCAGAAATGGATTTATATTTATCGGTGTTTTTTAAACCCAAAACCAAAGCCCCATGCCCACCCATAGAGTGGCCAAAAATACTTATGTTATTATTTAAGTTAAATTCTGTATTCAAAAAACTGTAAATCTCCTCATTAATATAGGAGTACATTTTGTAATGGTCTTTGTAGCCATCAGTGAGAGCATCCACATAAAACCCAGCACCGGAACCAAAATCGTAACTTTCGTGCTCCCCAGGCAAATCTAAACCTCTCGGTGAAGTGTCCGGACAAATAATA
>CALLBC010000018.1 GCA_938001965.1 uncultured Bdellovibrionales bacterium
AATTATCATAGCCACGGCTTTAGGCCGAGAGAGCTCAAATAGACGCATATGGAATAGTATCAAGATAATGAAAGACGATTAAAGTTAAAAGTAGAACACAAGATTATTACTAAAATAAAAGAGAGAGACCATAAGCCAAAAATCTTGTGGATAGCCCCTTATTATCTGTTGACATACTTTTTCATAGACATTCTGAGGCGAAGCCGAAGAATCTGTTTGGCGTTGATCACTGACTGAAAGTTGCAAGTTAATTCTTTATGAGTAAATATAGCTACACATATATAATGACTAATAAAAACAAAACTGTACTTTATACAGGAGTTACTTCAAATTTAGAAAAAAGAGTTTGCGAACATAAAATTGGAATAATACCAGGTTTTAAAACTTTCCAAATTCCAATATTGTTTTATGTTCTAAACAATCTAAAAATTAAATCAAAATTTATCCTATTTGTCTCATTATGAGACAGTTTTTGTAAGTCTTTTAAGGCAAAACCTGGTCCTGGCTTTGCAATATTTTTAGCTATATATAAACAAAATATACTTAGAGCTAATTAATAGCTTTACGCGAGGATTTATGAGCCAATTATCGTCACTTAAAAAAGTTATTTACACTTCACTAATTACTCTTTTGATTATTGCCCAACCAGCCTGTAAGGATTTAGAAAAGCCAGCACAAGCTCCATTTGATCTCAAAACTGGAACTCCTGGAGAGACTGAAGTCAAAAGTGATATCCCTAAAAATGATCGTGTCCACCCACTTGAAAGTAATGAAAGTATTGAGTTTATCACAGATGATGGAAAGGCCATTGTTACGCATAATCGTGATAGAAAACTTGATAAAGACGATATATTAATTGGTAATGATGAGCAAAAATATTTAGTTAGAATTAAAGAAGTTATTAATAAAGGAGATAATAAAACAGAAGTTATACTGAGGCAGTCCAGAATTGGTGAAGTGATTGGTGATAACACAGGTTCAGTAGATATAGAATCCACACCAATATTTTTCCCTAAAGATTTAAATAAATTAAACTATCAAGCTAAACGAGACAGTAAGATAAGCAAAAAGAAGGACAAACCTTCTTATAAAGTGGATGAAAAAGGTAAAATAACAATTAAAAATTTAGAATTATTTTCGTTTGAGCTAAACAATGACGGCAAGGTTTCAGGTGGCTTAAATAAAGTTATGGGAGTTGTTGTAAAAGATCCTTATGATAAGTTTGCTTTGTCTGGTAGTACAGGTGGAAAATACAGTGCTACCATTAATGAGGCAGTTATTGAAGTGGTTCCCACTTTAAGATCAAGCTCTAAATGGAAGTTTGGTAAAATTAAGCAATTAGAAACACGTTTTGATACAAAAATTAAATATAGGGTAGATATTACTTATGATATGGCTGGTCAGGTATCATTAGAAGGCTTAGTTGATTTTTTACCTAAAAAAGTAATTCCAATTAAAATGGGCACGCCACCGGTATATGTTGATATTGAGCTAGGTATACCAGCTGGAGTTAAAATCAAAGCTGAAAAGTCTGGTAAAACGCGTATAGTTTATGAAACTGAGTATGAGTTTTACTCAACAATGGGTTTTAAAGGTAAGGAAAAAATTAAAACAACAAAAAATCAACGAGTTTTAATTAATGAAACCAAAATAAAAACAACTGAAAGTTCAACTAAAATTGATGCTGAACTTTTTTTAAAGCCACAAGTGACCGCAAGACTTTATAGAGTTGTTGGTCCATACGCTTACTTGAAACCCTATGTTCGTGGTGAAATTGAGTGGCCTGCTCAGTCTAAAAAAGATGACCTTTTTGTTGGTGTTACAGGTGGGGTCGGTATTGAGTTGTCTGAGCCAATATTTTTAAATAGTATTGTAAGTTACGATTCAGGTGATATTTTTAATTTTTATAAATCATTTGATTTAGATAAAAAAGGGACAAAACACCCTCCAATTACTTATGGAGAGCCTGATATTAGTGATGTTAAGGTTGATAACATAGGGAATGAAGGTTTTGTTTTAATTAATTTAAAAGAGAAATCTGGACAAGATGACTTACGTTTTGAGTTAGTTGAACCAACTAAAACAGGTTTAATTGTTCCTGCTGAAGATTTTTATTTTAGCGGTCAATTGTATTACTTTCCGCTCAGCCACTCACAAGCTGAAATCTTTAAAGTTAAGCTCATTGGTGATAGAGGAAAAAAGCAAGTTGTTGATATAAGCTTAGATGTTTCAAGTGGAGTGATCGCTGAGGCTTCAAAAGACCGTTTTTCTATGACAGGAAACTCATATAAAGTAACTACAGGAAGCATTGATAGCTTTGCTGCCTCTGTGCCGAGCTATGCAGTGCCTGTAGGTATAAATGCCTTTCAAGCAGTTCAGCCGCATACTGTGAAGCTAACTTGCAGTGGACAAGAAACCTTAGATAGAATTGAAAAGTACCATATCCCCTGTGAAGAGTTGGTAAGAATTGGACGTATACATAGTAAAGCTGTAAAAGGTCATACTTTTGAAAATAAAGTTATGAACTTATCAAATAGCAATGAATCCTCTAAGTTTAGCTATTACAACCAGTACAATTTCGACGATTACTTGTTGTTTTCATTTAAGAATATAGCCCACTGTAAGCCTATGATAAAGACCAAGGTTATAAATAAAATAAATGATAAAACAGGAAAAAACAGTATTATTGTTCGCTTTGTGGAAGAAACTTGTGGCTTAATAAAGCCAAAGATCAACAGGGACTATGTTGATTCTTTAAGTTTATTTGGGTTAGATCAAAAAGATATTAAAGTGGAGAGCTCTCGTGAGAATGGGTCATTTATCTATGATCTAGTTATTTCTGATGAGGTTATTGATAATAATTATGAATCGATGAGTTCTTATGTGGCTCCAAGAAGTACAGAGAGTATATTTATGTATTTACCAAGTGGTGTTGATAAAAATCAAGTAACATTTATGAGTAAGACAAAGCTAGATAATAACAAAATGTCTAAAGATGATTTTACAGCAGAAATGTTAAAAGATTACAAAATTGACCTAGTTCATACTAATTTTGCAGGAGAAATAACGGAATCTAAAACTGTTTATAGAGGTAGTTATATTATGCAAAACTTCACGCTTGAAAAAGAATATACAGAAGATGAAAAAATAATTCTTAAAATCAAAAATCAAAGTGCAGAGGCTCATGAGGTGAAAGACATACCTCAAGAAACAGAAGAGTATAGGGAAAGATCTCCGTACGATGTTTAGTATAGTAAAGTAGCCCTTCTTAAGAGCTTGGGAACTTCTTTATTTATTATGATGATTCTACGCTATTGTCTGGGGGTGTGCATAGATATGAATTTTACAAAGAAGATTCTTCGGCTTCGCCTCTGAATGACGATAGATATGAATTATGCAAAGAAGATTCTTCGGTTTTGCCTCTGAATAACGGTAGATTATTTAAATTTTAGTCGTAGTCTTCATTGAGAGATTGTAAAAATGCTACTAATGGCTTGATGTCTTTAGAGCCAATTCGAATTAGCCCAAGTTTAGGGTCAGCGTTCCTAATATTGCCATGGTGAACGCGATGAAAAACTTTACTATAGTGAGTAACAGCATCAGTGAGAGTGAGTGCGCTACCATCATGAAAATAAGGAGCTGTTTGCCCTAAGCTTCTTAAGGTTGGTGTTTTAAAAGAGGCAAATGAGTAATTCAGGTAGTCTTGATCACTCAGTTTTGTGCAATCAACTTCAAAAGACATTGTTTTACAGATCTCTTGCTTAATTTTATCTTGATTATGAGCTTTGTCTGGATGACCAAAGTTATTCCATAGGCCTAAATCCACAAAGTTGGGTTGAGAAAGTATGGGATTTTTATTGTTAGTGGATTTCCAGGTTGGGTTTCTAAATGTGGGGAAGTTATGACTTTCTGGCTGTTCCACTTTTTGTTTATAGGTGGAAACCTTAAGTTGGTTAAACAAACCTCTTCCGTGTACAGCTTCATGGGAGGATTGCGAGATGCCAATATTATGAAAACCACTATCAGTGAATAGCGGTGGAGTATGACATTTAATACATTGCCCTCGGCCACTAAATATTTTTAAACCCTCAAGCTCTAGTTCAGTAAACCTGGCCGGTTGCTTGTGATATTTTAAGGGGGATTGCTCAATAAATTTTAAATCCGGGCGTTCTAGCTCAATTAGTAAATAACTAAGGTAGTCCGCAGGCTTTGCTCCATCAGCTTGCATAATATTATTTTTAATGAGGAACTGATCAAACGCCGAGCCATTAAATTTGCCATCTTCATTTTGAGAAAAATTTAAATCAGCCATATATTTTGAAATAAACTCACAGGCTAAATGGAAAACACGATGCTTTTTCATTGTGTTTAAATCGAGCCCAAGCTTTTTAAAGTTCTCTTTATAAGACCCTTCAAACTCGCTGTTGTATTTACCGTTATCATTACTGATGACTTCTGAGATATGCATCACAGCTTTTCGGTGCTCAGTTAAAGCCCAACCCATGTTTGGGCCTGTTAGGCTGTGGCAAGTGAGCTCGTGTTTAGAAAAGTATTCCCCATCCCAGTGAAGTGGAGCATTTTTATTTAACATAGCGCCGACTAAATTAGAACTATTGCGCAATGTGTGCCCAGAGGGTTTCGTTAAAAATGGAATTGGTGAAAAGGCTAAGTTATCATTGTAAGTGAAAACTAGTGGTAAGTTTTCTGATGACCCTTGGTCCACTAAGTGACAGGTGGCACAGCTAAAGTTATTTCCTTTTTCTGGGTGAATACCATCAATAAACTCTAAAAAGGTATCATCGAGGTTTTTATCCCCCTTAACAGTTGCCGTGTTAAAGTCTATTTTGTTTTTAAAAAATGATTTTGAAAATCGGTCATCTAAAAATAATTTTTCACCAATCTCAAGTTCTAGCTCTGACTGGTCGCTACTCAATTCGGTTTTTGCCCATGATAAGTTTATTGATGTTATTGTAAGTAATAAAAGAATAAGCTTCATACTTCCCCCAGTGAGTGAATGAATTTTTATTACCGAGATAGTAATGAAGAATCAATAATTGACTGTATTTTAATCATATTTAGTCAATAGGCTTTCATTTAGCCATAAAAAGAGGGATACTTGGTTAAGTTATAAGCACTATGGGTACCAACACTAATGGAAGTAAAAGAAAAGCCAGCTGAGCGCATTGCTCGCCTAAAAGAACTTGTGTCAGAGTTTCCAAAAACTCCTGGTGTGTATTTAATGAAAAATGCACGAGATAAAATTATTTATGTTGGTAAAGCTAAAAATTTAAAAAATCGAGTGCGTAGCTACTTTTCTAATTCAGCAGATAAAAGCGTAAAAACAAAATACCTAGTCAGTCATATCACTAAAATTGATTATATGCTTACTAACACAGAGGTGGAAGCTTTTTTGTTAGAAGCTTCTTTAATAAAAAAATACCGGCCCAGGTATAATATAAGATTAAAAGATGACAAATCTTACCCTTATATTCGCTGTAGTTTAGAAGATAAATACCCAAGGTTTTATTTAGCAAGGAGAGTTCGCAATACAAAGTCTCTCTATTTTGGCCCATTCACCAGTAGTTATACTGTACGCGCCACCATAGAGTATCTCAATGAAAAGTATAAAATTCGCGACTGTACAAACACCTATATGAAGTCTAGGAAGCGTCCTTGCTTAACCTTTCAAATTAATCGCTGTAAGGCGCCTTGCGTGGATAAGGTGAGTGCAGAAGAGTATGGCGAAGATATAAAAGAGTCCTTAAAGTTTTTAAAAAAAGAAAAGAAAACCTTACTCAAAGAAATCAAAGCCGACATGTTAGAAGCTTCAGATCTAGAGCGTTTTGAATTAGCTGCAAAGTTGCGCGATCAATTAAAATCCTTAAAGTCTATTTGGGAAAGGCAAGTGGTGGTTCACCATAAAAAGACAATTGATCAAGATGTGATAGCTGTGTTTGGCGATGAGCGCGGCACCTTATTTGAAACCTTGCATGTGCGTGGAGGTCAGCTGATTGGTCAGCGTTCTTTCTTTTTAAAAAATTTAAAAATTCATGAAGAAGGAGAGGACCCTAAAGAGTGGTTTACATCTTTTTTATCTCAGTACTACGTGGACAACATAATACCAGATGAAATAATTTATCATTACGAGCTAGGTAGTGACATAACAAAACTTTTAAAAGATTTATTTACCGAGCGTGGTCGCCCGCAAGTGACTCTCACCCATGTTATGCAAGGGGATAAGAAAAAGTTATTTCAAATGGCTATGACCAACGCTGAAAGCCACTTTAAAAAAACAGTGAGTAAGGTAGAAAGTTTAACGGACTCCCTAAAAGTAATCCAAGGTAAGCTTCATTTACCAAAAATACCTTTTAGGATTGAGTGTTATGATATCTCACACTTTCAGGGTACAGAAGTTGTGGCCAGCCAAGTTGTTTTTGAAGGTGGTGTTGAAAATAAAGATGAGTATAGAAGGTACAAATTAACCACTGAACAAAATGATGATTATGCTAATATGAAAGAGGTGCTTGAACGCCGATTTAATCATACTGAGTACGATGACCCAGATTTAATTCTAATTGATGGCGGTAAAGGCCAGCTAAATATTTGTGCCAAGGTTTTAAAAGATATTGGCCGGGCGGATGTTCCCATTGCCTCTATTGCCAAAGCTCGAACTGACACCGGCTTTAAAAAGAAAAAGGTGACATCTACAGAGGAACGATTTTTTATACCCGGCAGAGCTAATCCTGTGACCTTCAGAAAGGGCAGTGAGCCATTTAAAATACTAGTTCAGCTCCGCGATGAAGCTCATAGGTTTGCTATTAGTTACCATAGGTTGTTACGAGATAAGCGAATTTTAACCAGTGAGTTAGATGAATTAAAAGGTGTGGGAAATAAACGAAAAAAAGTTTTACTGAGTTACTTTGGGTCGGTGGATAAAATTAAACAGGCGGATGCTAAAACATTAGCTGAAGCTCCAGGAATTAGTTTAGCACTGGCTAAGCAAATTCAAGAGCAATTGAAATCAAGTTAGTTACTGAAGTCTATGTGCTTTCTTTTTGCTTTTAATATTGCAATTTGGGCAAGATGACTCTTCAAAAACAACTTCATCACAAAAGTCTGTTAAGTGAACAAATAAAAGCTCGGCGCCACAAAGTATGCAACTGTTATACTCTTCCACTAAATCATGATTACTATTATATTTAATTTTTGCAGTGACAGGTGTTTGCTCTGTCCCCATGGCATCTAAATCTAAGATGTTATTTTCTTTTTTCTTATCCATTTTGCTTCTCCAAAGTAGTTTAATACTTGATCCTGTTATTAAACTTATCGGGGACTGAGTCTTGAGCTTTAAGGATTTCTAAAAAACTTGTTCTTAGTAAAGCCGCTCCCAGTACTAATTTCAGAGGAAAAAAATTCCTACACCCTGTATTTTGATGGTTTTGCGGGCAGTCAAAATACAGCTTATGGAGGTGAAAGGGCTTAGAATTCAGTAGGACTAATACCTGCCCAAATGACATTGACCATCCCTAGTAAGCTAAGCCATATTTATGAGCCTATGCTAGACCAAAGTGCCTATAATTATTATTTAAAAGAGGTTTTAGGAGTGGGCCATTACATTGGCTCTCCTCAATCTCAATTAGTAACCAATAAGGGCGAGGTAAGTAAGACACTAGAGTTAGATAGCCAACCCCTAGTTGTTGTGGATGATGAGCTTAATCAAACGGAGAGAGCCTTATTAGATAAAATAATGAAGGCTGCCGGCAAGCCAGAGTTTAAATTAGAAACTCTGGATAACTTTGATAAAAGTAACCTTGGCCATAGGTATTGTTTAATTTTGGTGAATGATTTCAATATCGAACAAAATAATTTTGAGGTTTTTAATATTAATAAGTCTTTAGTGTTACAGTCATGCAGCTTAGCAAAATTTTTACCGCCCACAAAAGACTTTGAAATACAAAAAAATAAACAACTGTTATGGAAGTCCATACAACTACTTTTTAAGATATAATTATGAAAATATTTATTTTTTTACTAACTTTAATTTTTACTTTGCAAACTAGCTTTGCTCAAAGCGCTGATGGCGCCAGCACTGAAGTTACTAATAAAGTAAGCACTGCTTGTACTGTTGAGCTTAACGTTAAGGGTGTTATTGGCTTATCAAATTTACAAAGAGTAATTAATGCCAAGAGTAAAGCCAAAAAAAATTCGTGTAAATCTATTTTACTTTTAATGAATACTCCGGGTGGTAGTTTAGATTCTACTCGCAAGATTGTAACAGAGATTTTAAATGCCGAAGTTCCATTTTTGTGTTTAGTTTATCCTTCAGGAGCCCATGCTGGAAGTGCTGGGGCTATTATATTGCAAGCTTGCCATATTAACGGTGCTATGCGAGCCACAAATATTGGTGCTGCCACTCCGATCAATGGCGACGGTAAAGACATTGCAAAAGATTTAAGGCAAAAGTTACTTAACGACACCGTAAGCTGGTTAGAAGGTGTTACAAAATTAAGAAAGCGTAATGAAAAATTTAGTGAAGAGATTATTACCATTGCTAAAGCCGTTTCAGCAGAAGAGGCTCACAAGATTGGGGCCATTGATTTTATTGGCAACACCAAAGAGGAATTTGTTCAGTTTTGTGCTGGTAAAGATGTTTTATTAAAAGACTCTAAGCCTGGTGTTGTCGTTGTTGGAGCAATTACCCCAATTGCTGAGGGCTTGAAAGAAAAAACATTAGACTTACTAGCAGACCCAGAAATGGCCTACATGATGTTTATGGCTAGCCTTGGAATGCTTTACTTTGAAATCACTCACCCTGGTATGGTAGCTCCGGGAGTGATAGGTGCTGTTGGCTTGGTGGTTTCCATGGTGGCCCTCCATAAGTTAGAAGTGCAGTGGGGAGCGCTATTACTCATTTTATTAGGTTTGTCTTTTTTAATTGCTGAGGCCTTTGT
This sequence comes from uncultured Bdellovibrionales bacterium, assembly GCA_938001965.1. Lineage (GTDB taxonomy): Bacteria > Bdellovibrionota > Bdellovibrionia > Bdellovibrionales > UBA1609 > JAHDIR01. The sequence goes on from CALLBC010000018.1 coordinate 8,952, forward strand.
GCCTAGTTTTGGAATGCTTGGTGTAGGCGGTGGAGTCTCCTTGGTGTTAGGGAGTATATTTTTGTTTGATCAAGAGGCCACTGGCCATACTATCCCTTTAAGTATGATTTTACCCATAGCTATTCTTTTTACAGTTTTAAGTTTAATCATTGCTCGTTTGGCATTTAAATCTAGAAACTACAAAGTAAAAACCAATGACAGTGTGTTATTAGAGTCCACTGGTGTAGTTGTGCAAGTGAAGCCCGGTGCTGAATACTGGGTTGAGGTGACCGGTGAAAGGTGGAAAGCTGAAAGCGATGATGCTTTAAGTGTTGGAGATAAAGTAAAAATTAAAAGTAAAAATAATTTATTATTAAAAGTAACTAAAATTTAATTAAGGAGAGTTTAAAGTGGCTGGTTTAATTCCTGTAGTAATATTTGCAGTATTTATTATATTTTCATTATTCAAGATCTTACCTGAGTGGGAAAGAGGTGTGATTTTACGTTTTGGTCGTGTGATTGGTGTTAAGGGGCCTGGATTTATTTTATTAATTCCAATGGTTGATCGCCTTATCCGTATTGATACAAGAACAATTACAATGGATATTCAACCTCAAGATATTATCACTAAAGATAACGTGAGTATGAAGGTGAACGCGGTTGTTTACTTCAGAGTGACAGATCCAGAGATGGCGATCACTCAAATTGAAGACTACTACTTTGCAACCACACAATTATCGCAAACCACTTTACGTTCAGTGTTAGGTCAGTATGAGATGGATGATTTGTTATCTAACAGAGATACAATTAACCAAGCCTTACAAGAGATCTTAGATAAGTCTACTGAGCCATGGGGAATCAAGGTTTCTTTAGTTGAAGTAAAACATATTGATTTACCAAAAGAGATGCAAAGAGCTATGGCCAAAGAGGCAGAGGCTGAGCGAGAGCGTAGAGCAAAAGTAATTAACGCCCAGGGTGAGTTACAACGTTCAGAGGCCTTAGCAGACGCTTCAAAGATGCTAGCGTCATCGCCATCGGCTTTACAGTTAGCTTACTTACAAACTTTGAGTGAGTTAAGTGGTGAAGGGACCAAAACAGTGATCCTGCCTATACCGCTTGATATGATTAAGCCTTTTATGAACAAAGACAGTTAATATTTTTTAAAAAGTAAAAAAATTATGAAATGGATTTTATTTTTAACACTGATGTTTACGAGCTCATTTGCTATTGCCGATGAGATCGTGGCTGTGCGTTTAAAAAAATCCATGGGCTCAATAACTATTACCGGTAAAAGTATAACCTGCTGTTCTAAAAAAATAAGCCATGATGCCACATTGTCAGAGACCTTTGAAGTAAAGTACAGACGCATTGATGGCTTAAGCTATTGGCAAGTTCACAACAAAGATGCCGGTATTACTAAAATGTATAATCAAAAGCGATTATTTTTTACCGGCCCTAATATGTATGTGGGGGCTATTAAAGCTCCACGCTATATTGAGTTTTACGCTAAGAAAAATAGTTTTGATGTTATTGCTCATATTGGTTTAGAGGATTACTTAAAAGGTGTTCTTCCTTCAGAGATGCCAGCCAGTTGGCCAATGCACTCGTTAAAAGCGCAAGCCATTGCCTCAAGGTCATATACTCTTGCCATGATTAAACAAAGAAGTAAGGGGCACTTTAATTTAGAATCCACTGTGATCGATCAAGTTTTTGATTTAAGTAAACATGAAGCTGTGTCTGATATTATTAAAAAACGAGTGTACCGAGCTCTTAGTGAGACTAAAGGAATGGTTTTAACAAATTCTAAAACCGGTATTCACAAAGCCTACTATCATGCTGACTGTGGGGGGCACACTGAAGAGCCAGGTCTTGTTTGGAGCTCGAATGCTAAAAACGGAACGGCAAAAGACCCATACTGTCCCTCGCATAGAAACTCTAAATGGAAGACCAGCTTTTCACATAAAAAGCTCGCCAAGTTACTACAAAGTAAACTAGGTGGTGTTTCTGAAAAAGATGTTTTTAAAAATTTGCTTGTACTCAATAAATCCCCTTCAGGGCGGGCCGTGGATGTTAAGCTTCAGTTTAACAATAAAGAACGTGTGATTAGTGCCCAAAAGATGCGTGAAATCTTGGGCTATAGTAAAATGAAAAGTACAATGTTTAGCTTTAATAACACAAAGTCAGGTGTCACCATCCGCGGTAAGGGTAATGGACATGGTGTTGGTTTATGCCAATGGGGTGCCAAGCACTGGGCAGGGGCAGGAAAAACTTATAAGCAAATCTTGAAGCATTATTATCCTAATGCAAAAATCCATAAATTTTAGCTAGTTTGTGTAATCTTTTTACACTCTTGGTAACCTTTTCAGATCCTATAAATAAAATTTAAATTAACTCTTTCATGTATTATTATGGCGTTTCGTTCCCTTATTTACCAAATACCCTAGGAGATAAAATGAAATTTTTTATGATTATTACAGCTGCTTTAATGATGGTTAGTACTGTTTCTGCAAAGCAATTAACTGATAAAAATACTGTTGAGTGTGTTGAAGTAGTTAAAGATCCAATGCTTCCAACTTGTAAAGCGCTTACTGTTGGCTGTATAGGTGGTTGGCTGCTACAAGTTAACGATAAAACTGTTGATGGCTTCGTTAAATCGCCAATTGCTGCTGGTCAGTGTGCAGAAGCTAAGGATTTAGCTTTAGATATTATCGACAACAAAGAGCTAATCCAAGACGTAATGTTAAACCACAGAATGACCACTAATATTTTAAGCAATGTGAAATAGTATTTTATTTAAATTACTATAAGCTTTAAAAGCCTCATCATTTGATGGGGCTTTTTTGTATCAAACAGCTTAAAACCTAGGGCGTATTGAGGTTTCACTTAGTCATTTAAAACCTATCTAGTGTCTTAACTAGCTAATAAAGCAAGGGTTTTGTTCAGAGCATAAGCTAATACAACGTTAAACCAGAGGCTTTATGAATATTTTTGGTATAATATCATTAGTTTTTTGAGCATAGGATTTAGAATAAAATTAAAAGCATCTATGGGACTACTGAGAAGCTAGTCTGTCCTTCCAAAAGTTTCTGTTGAGTGATATAAAAGTTTTGTATGAATTTAGTAAAATCACCACTTATTCCTGACTATACTGATATACAGACTGAATATGTGAGCGTTTTTTCAAAAATTCTTAAAGGTATGCTTGTTGACTCTGTCTATATACGTGCTGATATTTTAATTTTTTAATTTTTGAATTTTACTTTCAGGAAAGTAAATCTGGTGGAGAAAAGCCATTTTATGATAATGGAGATACTGAACCTTCACAATATTTAAAAGGTACGCTTGGTATACGAGACTTTAATTTAATCCCCAAAAAAAACGCTCATTCAATAAAGAAAGCTCTTGCTGACACCGTAAGTAAATGCTGGCAAGACTCAGACCAAATATATAATTTAATTCCGATTTTATTAAAATTATCTGCAAATGATTTAATTGTAAAAGATGTTCTTAAGTCAGATAATAACGTTTCCTTCAGAATTTTATTTACCTCATTAGAAATGAAAGATTGTGATGTGGAGATGGAGGTTCATGGTTGGGGTGTTGATGATGGCTGGTATTTCACTATAGAAGATGAGGCTAAAAAACTAATCTTTGATTGTTCGCAAGAGCTTGGGAAAGTTTCTTCGATGTCCATACCAAATTATAAAGGTTATTTTATTAATCCCCACAGAATTAAGTGCCAGTACATTTTTTGCATATAATTTTTCTGATCAGGACTTTCATACTACAAAAGTGAGTTTAATCTTGCTCAAACAACAGCTAAAGAATGAAATAGCTAAGCGATAAAGTGCAAAAAGTGTACTGGTACTTTAAGTTTTTTTTAAAGTACTGCTAATTCATAATTTTTTTAAAAAATTTATTTTTCGCAGTTTCAAGTTTTTCTTGGGCGAGTTTGTTATTATGCCCAGGGTAAGCAATAATAGCTTTCTCTGGAGCAGGATAATAGATCCCTTTTTTGA